>JAHJTL010000093.1 GCA_018829775.1 Chloroflexota bacterium
AAGCTCCGTAGTCGATATCTTCCAGTGCCGCTTCCTGGCGAAGCCTGGCCTTTTTGAGCAATCTTCTGAGCCGCAGATTATCACGATGGGTCTTCTCGTCCTGCACCAGCAGTCCGACTTGCTCGAAATATCAGACTTGCAGGAGCAGTCTTTGGCGAAGTGGTGATTCAATAGGGAAAGTGGGCATCTCAGGGTAGTCGTGCGCTTCGCAATTTGTTGCTGCTTGGTTAACATTTAGCCAGATTGTTGTCTACCGCTGCGAGATGAATGTGTGCAAGCCGTCTTCATAGCGTTTGCCTGATGTGATGAAGCCGTTATTGTGGGTACCAGTAGTCTCGAGGAATTTCTTTGGCTCCTTTGCTGATTCAAATAGTTTCTGACCATTGTCAAAGGGCATTATTTCATCGTCGCGGCTGTGAACAATCAGGACGGGGCAATCTACTCTGCCCAGGTACTCCGCCGTATTGTATTCAAAGCGTAATAACAGTCTAACGGGAAGGTAGGGATACAGTCCGGCAGCAATATCGGGAAGAGACGTGAATGTTGACTCAAGGATAAGCGCTCCCGGTGTGTGGCTCTGAGCCAGCCATGAGGCAACCGCGCCTCCAAGCGACCGGCCAAAAATAATGACCTCGTTTGGTTTCACTTGACGCTCCTCAATCAGGTACCGCCACGCAGCCTCTGCATCTTTGTATGTGCCCTGCTCGGTGGGCTTTCCCTCACTCTGGCCATAACCCCGGTAGTCAAAGATGAAAACATCTAGTCCAAGCTGATGAAATATTTGAATAGAATCCAATCGGTGCGATATGTTACCAGCATTGCCATGACAGAATAGAATCACACCCCTGGCACTTTTGCTGGGAACGAACCAGCCGGAGAGCTGGACTCCATCCGTAGTTTCAAAAGAGACGCTCTCAAATTGAAGTCCGATGCTATGCGGGGTGACTGATAGGACTCGTTCAGGATAGTAAATATAGTGGGACTGAAAAATGAAGAGGAAGCCGGCAAAGACTAGGTAGACGCCAGCGATGGTGATAACAATCCAGATGCCTAACATAGGAAGACCTTTCAACTTCACTGCACTTTGTCCAATTGACCTCATCTGCCTGCTCGCAGGAATCACCTTTGTAAATATGGCGGATGTAACCTGTGAGAAAGCCGCAGGACTCAGTAAGAGTTAAAGGACGCGATTTTTTCCATTGGCCCTCTGCTATGTTCTGAACATGTTTTTTCCCTATCGTAATAGCCTAACGCTATTAGGATATCTATCTTTTTACGATGTGGGATTTCTAATACTGATTTTACCGCCCTTTCATTAAACCAACCTATCCAGCAAGTTCCAAGACCCAAGTCCTCAGCCTGGAGTACGAAATGCTCAATAGCCACCCCTATATCTATAAGGTAATATTTCGTGCCCCGGAACATACCGCCGATTCTGGCCAAAAACTTAGACTTTTCGGAGACCACGACAACCATAACGGGGGCCATTTTGCAAAAGGAATTCATCGAATATATACCGCGGAAAGCAGCATCGCCTAGCTTATCCTTCAACTGACTATCATCCACGACTATGAACTTCCACGGTTGTGAATTACAGGCGGAAGGAGCTAGTCTTGCCGCCTCAAGGCACATCATTATCTTTTTTCGCTCGACAGGTCTATCCAAGAAATCCCTAATGCTTTTTCTGTGTTTTAGTAGGTCTAAAAGAGCCATAATTTTGTTTCTCTATACTTAATTTCGGCAGCTATAACCTGATAACTAATCCTAATTCTGATCAGTGTCCTTGTCAATATGGGGGATGGGTTATTGGCGGTTATATTAGATATGCTATACGAGAAACTGTTATTGAACTGATTGGCCTTTCCATCCATTGATTTGCAAATCCTGACCGTGGTAGTATACTGCCAAGGTTCACTCTTCCTTAGATTATGATACTGGAGGAGGTCTCACTAATGACAATCAAGATTGTTACTGATAGCACTGCTGACTTGTCACCAGAGTTAATTAAAAAGTTTGGAATTACCGTGGTTCCTTTATACGTGTGCTTTGGGAAAGATGTATACCGTGACCGGGAGGAAATCAACGAAGACGATTTTTATCAGAGGTTGCTGCAAGACCCCACGCATCCCACTACCACGCAGCCGACTCCGCATGATTTTGCTGAAGTCTATCGCCAGCTTTCCTCTAAGGCTGATGGAATTATTTCTATTCACATCTCCGAGAAACTAAGCGGTACTTGCAACTCAGCGTTGCAGGGTAAAAAACTAGTGGAGAAGGGATGTCCCATCGAGGTGATCGACTCGAAGACGACATCAATGGCTCTGGGGCTACTAGTTATGGCGGCAGCTACTATAGCCAAAACTGGGAAGAGCCTGCCGCAGGTGGCGGAGGACGTAAAGCAGGTTGTATCCAGAGTCAAGTTGCTTGTTCTCTTTGGTACCCTGAAATACCTGGCCAAAGGTGGGCGCATTGGGAAAGCAAAATCACTGTTGGGCTCAGTATTAAGCGTAAAACCGATGCTAACAATCAAAGATGGTGAATTCGTGCCAGTAGGCCAAGTCCGCAGCCGTTCCAAGGGTATAGAGAGGCTGTTTGACTTTGCAAAAGATACTGCCGATATAGAGGATTTGGCAGTTATTCATAGCACCACACCTGATGAAGCTAAGTCTCTGGCTGAACGCATCAGTTCGATACTTTCCCTAAAGAAGGTCAGAATAGCCAGATTGGGGCCTGTGTTGGGAGTGCATGGGGGCCCGGGTGTCCTGGCAATAGCATTCAGAAGAAAATAGCAGGCTAGTAGCTCATTATGATCAGAAAGACAGCATAGTCAAACTGCCGTTATCATGTCTACTTTCTTTATGTCTAAGACAACAAAACATCTTGTATATTAGTTTGAAGCTAACGGATGCATTTTCAGGGTTTAGGGAATAAGATGGTCCTACGGGTTCCGGTGAGGTGCACAATTCATTGGGGAGTCTATGACTGTCCCGCCAAAAAGATTGCCTGCCGGCCCTCAGGTGGCCCGATTAAGGAAATTGGGGTGTTATTGAGGACTAGCCCCGCATCAAGTGACAAGGATGGGCAGAGGGTTCCGGCGGTGTTTACCGAGCCCGAATATCCGATTAGG
>JAHJTL010000094.1 GCA_018829775.1 Chloroflexota bacterium
ACGTTTTCTGAACTGCTCTATCAGGTCCATCTGTGCTACCCGGTTTTTGGCCACAATCATCAGGCCTGAGGTGTCCTTGTCCAGCCGGTGCACGATGCCCGGTCGGAGGGAATCGCCCATCTGGGCCAGATGGGGAACATGGGAGAGAATGGCGTTAATCAGGGTATGAGCGGGGTGTCCTGGTGCCGGGTGAACGATCAGGCCGGGCGGCTTATCCACCACCAGCAGGTCTTCATCTTCATAGACAATGAGCAGGGGGATAGCCTCGGGCGTCAAGGGACTGGGTGGTACGGGGGGAACGACAACATCTACCCTGTCACCGGAATCAAGCCTGAGGCTCGATTTGGCCTCCCGTCCGTTTACGGTAATAAAGCCATCGGCGATCAGTTTTTGAACATGGGTTCGGGTGAGCTCCGGACATTTATCGGCAACAAATCTGTCCAGCCTGACACCAGTGATACCGACCGACAGATGGTACGTTTTATATGTGCTATTGTTTTTCGGTTTGAGCATGGCGCAGCAAAATCAGGGCGAAAAGGATGACGCCAACCGTGACGGCAGAGTCAGCAACGTTAAACGCCGGCCAGAAGCCAAAATCAATGAAGTCACTTACATAGCCGTAGCGGAATCGGTCAATCAGATTGCCCACCGTACCACCCAGCACCAGCCCGAAGGTCAGTATTACGGAAGTTTTCTCCAGCCAGAGGAAATAACGATGACCGTAAAAGACAAAAAACAGAACTACAGTACCGGCAATTATGGCAAAAATGGTAAGCATTAGAGACTGGTCTGGTAAAAGGCCAAAGGCAGCACCGGTATTGTGGACGTGTGTTATACGAAGAAAGCCCAGTCTGAGCAAAGAGTGCCCTTCAGGCAAGCTCGACCTTATCCAGGCCTTGCTTAGCTGGTCAGCACCTATGATAGAAAGCGCGACAAGAAAAAATATAAGGTAACGCCACCTAGCCGGCGTGCGTTTTTCCTTTTGCATTCTTTGCCTGCTGAGCCTTACATTTTATGCACAGGTTTGCCTCGGGAATCGCCTCCAATCTCGCCGGGTCTATGGGCTGACCGCAGTTATCGCAGAAACCATAGGTGCCCTCTTCATATTTATGTAAAGCGTGCTCCACGCTGACTATTTGCTCTTTTATCCTTTTCTCCAGGACCAGCCGTTTCTCAAGTTCAAGTGCTTCCGTTGCCTCTTCCTCACGCTTGCCAAACGGACTGCCTTCACGCCGCTCATCCGTGGGATTGGCACTGGCCTCCATCTGTTCCAGTTCTTCCATCAAACGTTTCTGTTCCGCCTCCAGTCTGGACCGAAGTATACTGTAGTTGCTTTTCATTTTCCCCTCCCCTCTCTCACCTTTGAGACGGGTTATAAATCGTATTTCAAATCAGTCTAAAGCAGATGTCATCGCCCGTATCTGTTGTTCAATAATTAAGAAATCAAGGTGGGCAGAATGACTGACTGAGCGTCACTCACAGCCGGCACGCCGTGCCGGCCGATTACTTTCATCTGTAATCGTGAGCAGTGGTTGAATAGTATTGGTTTCGGCCATAGTATCGCCGAAATGTTTCATGCCATAAGTGTAAACCATTTCCAAGGGTTGGTCAATGTTTTTTTGGGATAATAATGGAGAAATTCAAGTCGCTCCAAACTATTTACGTTGATAGATTTACTAACGCCTGACTTACAACGCCCCAGCTGCCTTGACACCCAATTCTAACAGGAATTATACTAGGTATGTCAAGTGACGCGGGGTGGAGCAGTGGTAGCTCGTCGGGCTCATAACCCGAAGGTCGTTGGTTCGAATCCAACCCCCGCTACCAAAGAATTAAAAGAGGGAGGCTTCTTTGCCTCCCTTTATATTTAATCCCAATCTTCTACTGTCTATTCTGCCTCTTTTTTGGATATTCTTTCAATCGTTGACTGTACTTCAGGAGTCTTGGAAGAAATCCGCGTTTTGACCCCCTTCTTAAATCTGAAATCACATCGCTCGCAACCATCGGCAAGGGTTTCGGTTCTAATTAATCCCCACCCCAGGGCATTACTTAAAGCAATGTCTGACATGCAGACGTATGGGGCAAACTCTTCTGCTCCTTGATCCAGAACGAATTTGTAATTGCCACACGCCACGTAGTCCACACCAAAATCGAATTCTTCACCATCACCAATAACATATCTAACCTCAAAGTCTCCAAACCTAGGCTGTTTACCTGTTTCTGCGAGTTTTCGCATCCTCTTTATTAAGATACCTGAACGCATGATACGCCCCAGTAGCCAACGTTTGATTTTGGGAAACTGCTTCATTCTCAATCGCAGAGCCTCATGGCATATCTCCCAAGCTTCTCCAGCTGTCTTGCCCTGTTTTTTCATGGCTTGATAGACCGCAATCTCTTGGGCAGTGATACGGAGAAATGAGTTCAGCATACTTCCTCTAATGCCCTCGATGTGAGGGATCTGTGGAATGAGCGCCTCATACTCTTGCCGTGTTTCCTGGTAAAGTGTATCGGCAAAATCCGGTCCGTAGCTTGCGACAATAGAGTTTCTGACGAGATTTGCTGTTTTATCGAAATCCTTTAACATCTTTGGCTTTCGAGATACGTAGTAATTTTGTTTCGACACTTTCATTCTCCTCGTATATACACCGGGCGTCCTTCATCAGTCAGTATAGCTATATCGTGTAGAATGTACAATAACACCGCCCCTCGTCCCCTTCGAATCCTCCCCCGCTGCCAAACCCGCAGCTTCGCGCCATAATATACGCGGGAGGTGAGCGGAATTTGACAGTAAGTCAGATTATATGATTTGACAAAATAGGGAATTGTAAATCCTAACGAGAGTTGATTCTTGTGTGGACAACAGTATAACCTTGTACGGATAAGGGTATACTATTGTGAGGATGAGCAAGCTGCGTTAGTAACAATATAGGCAAATGTGCTTCGAGTCTAGTCTTTCTCAGTGTGATTATCAATACTTAGAGTTGCAATCCTTTTGAAGCTAAAATGGCGCCTTTTGTTCAATCTTGCGTGGTGGTATAATCCCCTTAAAAGGTTAAGGGAATTCAATTATGAAGCGAGTGCTAAAAAAGCTAATAAGACCAAAATTCATTATCCTTGTTACTACCACTATAATAGCAATCTTTTTGGCATATGTCCCATCGGCTCAAGCGTGGGTATCAAGCAATATGACTATTGTGGAAAACTGGGAGAAGGAAACTAATATGCCGAGTTCAATACTTATATTGTTTGGCGTTTTGATTATTGGTAGCTTTGTGTATCTCATATATGATGCTTTGAAAGAAAGCGATACGGAGCGAATTGAGAAGATGCTCGGTGAAAGTGGGGAAAAATTAGATAAGATAATTAAAATACTAGAAAAAGGGGCGAAAGATGATTGAGATAATAAACCAGATACAAGAGTGTAACTACTGCCAATCCAACCACGTCATTAAATACGGCAAGTACAAAGATACCCAATACTACCTGTGCAAAGGTTGCGGGCGCAGGTTTGCTTCTGCCGATAGAATACCCAAAATGCAGAACACTACTCGCACGATAGCCGATGCCCTCAATATGTATTATGAGGGTATGAGCCTTGCCGAAATACGCCGTAACCTCATACAGCAGGACAACAACTACATATCCCGCATATCAGCCTATAACTGGGTAGACCGTTTCACCGAATTAGCCGTAAAAGAGGCTAAAAAGCATAAGCCCGATGTAGGCTCTATTTGGATTGCCGATGAAACCGTAATCGATATTGATGGCAAGAATATTTGGCTTTGGGATATTATTGACTCCAAGACCCGCTTCTTAATAACTACTCATATGTCCTATACTCGCACTACGAAAGACGCTCAACAGCTTATGAAACAGGCGTATGAGCGAACTGGTAAAATACCACGAGTTATCTATACGGATAAACTCAGAGCTTATCTAGACGGCATAGAACTAACCTTTGGCGCAGATACCAAACATAAATACGGTAGCCCGTTTGACGTTGAGAACAATACTAACCTTATAGAGCGATTTCACGGCACGGTCAAAGAGCGCACGAAAGTTATGCGTGGCTTGCATACGATAGAAACTGCCAAGAAGTTTTTAGACGGCTGGCTTATCCACTACAATTTCTTCCGCCCGCATACGTCATTGAAAGACAGGACACCTGCGCAAATGGCTGGTATCAAGTTTCCGTTCCGTAACTGGAAAGACGTGGTAGAGCAACCTTATGAGATAACGGCTAGGATACCGCTTCGGGACAAGGCGCAGAGAATAACAAAACCTGTACCAAGAATTACACCCAAGACACCGAGGTTAGTAAAATGAGCTACCACCGAAGATTGAACAGAACCAAATGGACAGCTTGATTGTAAATTAAAAACAGTTGTGGTATAATATTATTCGGTTATAAGTACTGGTTATCACATATCTGGTTGAACTTAACAGTTTTTCTCACATACTGGGTGACCAAAACTCTAACCAAATAAAGAAGAGAGGAGGTCATCCAATGTCTTTTAAGGACAAGACGCTCGAATGTTCCGATTGCGGTAAGGAGTTCACTTTCAGCGCTGAGGAACAGGAACAGTTCCAGTCGAGAGGCTATACCAACGAGCCCAAGCGTTGCACCGAATGCCGCGACGCAAGGAAGGCAAGCCGTTACGGAAGCGGTGGCAACAGCTATGGTAATAGTAGATACGGTAGTAGCTCCCCTCGCCAGATGTTCCCCGTGGTTTGTTCAGACTGTGGCAAGGAAACAGAAGTACCGTTTGAGCCTCGTGAAGGCAGACCAGTGTACTGCAGAGACTGCTACAACAAAGTCAGGCTGAGCAGCTAAGCAAGGTTGAACTTAAAGTCACGTCCGGGTTGGGTAACCGGCCCGGAAGTGACTCGGGCAAGTATGAATTGTGCCTTTTGCAGTATCAATAACTGAAGGCGAATCGCAGGAATCATTGCTGCACCGTTTTCAAAGATTTGAGAAAAAGGGGGCACCATTAATATCTATGTGGGCAACCTATCGCTCGAAATAACTGAGGCTGAACTGCGAAAAGAGTTCACGGCTTTCGGAGAAGTGATATCTGTAACCATCATGGATGACAGGTATATTGGCAGCGGCCAATCTAGAGGATACGGATTTGTGGAAATGACTTCAAAGTCCGAAGGCACAACCGCAATTGGCAACCTCACTGGGACAAAACTGAGGGGCCGGGCGATTGATGTTGTTGAAGCCCTCCCTCTTTCAGATAAAAGGGGAGTAGTCTCCATTAATACTAGATGCAATAACCGGTCTAATAGAAGAAGAGAAAGAAAATACTACATTAGTTGAGCCACCTATTCTACAATAATATAAACAGTTATTATAGTAATGAACTGGTCAATCAAACGGAAAAAACACTGGAGGTGTCCGAAATGACGACAGGAAAATCAGCAGCTCATGAGGCAGAGGCTTCTAATGAAGCTAGGAAACTATTGGACGATGCTTGGGAACGAGCTAAAAAGGCCTATAAAGTGGCTAAGGAGCAAGCGGATATAGTCTATAAAGAGGCCAAGAAAATGGCCGTTGATAAAGAGGCTAAGAAAGCAGTCGATGAAGCACATAAGGAAGCCGTAAAGCAAGCCGAAAAAGTCCGTGACGCGATTACAAATGAAGCCCAGACGGCCTTCGGTAATTTTTGGAAGCAAAGAGATGTAGACTCCCAGGAGGCTATAACCAAATCAAAGGAGCGTAGTGATCAGGCGAAAATAGCCCATAAAGAGGCTAAGGAGCAAGCGGATATAGTCCATAAAGAGGCCAAGAAAATAGCCGTTGATAAAGAGGCTGAGAAAGCAGCCGACCAAGCGCGCAAGGAAGCTCTAAATCAAGCCAAGAAAGACTATGACGAGACTACAAACTAATCACAGTAGTGAGAAACCCTTAAATAAGGTTAATTGATTAACAGAGCTAACGATCCGTTAGAATGTGCAACCTGTTATGAAAACTGCCCACTTGCCCGCTACCCGAAGGTCGTTGGTTTAAATCCAACCCCCGCTACCAAGAAAGAATAAAGGCAGGCCAAATTGACCTGCCTTTTTTACCTTTGTAAATACCTTAGAGGATTACTCAGAAGAACTATTCTATCACTATAGTGTCTTTCTAGAACCAGCCCACAGGCACTGGTTTTTTATAAACTCTCCAAGCATAAAGCGCGGCCACTACGACGAAGCCCAGGGCGAGATAGAAATTATAGAAGAAGGTTGCCTGCAGGCCCATGATGAGCGCCGTCAGCACCAGGAAAAGGCAGATGCCGGACAACTTTTTTCTCCTTGAGCGGAGAACAGCAATCTGTGGTCCCAATCCCTGGGGAACGGGAGTATCGGGCTTCACCTGCTCCATTAGCTGTTCTATACGCGGCTGAACGGAAAAATGTATATAAGAAAGGAGACTGGCCATAATCGCCAGCGCCACCCACTTGATAACCATGGTGGGTTCAGTAAGCAGTGAAATCCAGGGCCGTCCGGTAACATATATCAGGCCTAGACCACTTGCCAGCATGGTGCCCTGGAAGACAAAGCACCTCACTGCATTATTACGGATGATGTTCTCCATGTAGCGGTCAGTGAAGTAGCCCAGGGGAACGCCAAAACGGGCGCGTTCATTGACTATAATAAGCATGTAGAAAGGGGCCGCCATAAGCAGGGTTGAGAGAAGATGAACAACCAGAAGAAAAGCTCTCCATTCCATTTTCTTTTACCTTTCTATTGTTTTCCAAAGTATTAGTATGATTTTTAAAGTAGTCTACAGGCTCCTCTGCTCATTGTCTACAGGGTAAATAACCCCCTTTTCATCTATTAAATGCGTATTTATTCTGGATAATTGCCAGTGCCCCGATTATTAATTCCGAATCCAACCCCCGCTACCAAGCCAGTTACTCCCGCTGGGGTTAGGACTGGGTGCCCGCCGGGTTGCAGAAAGCCTTTCGGTGGGCATTCTTTTACCATGTTTTTCAATTATTGCCTCCTTCTTCAGCCTTACTGTTGTTTTTCAGCGCGCCCACAAGCTTGCAGCATAAATGTCTGCAACGAATCCAGTGTTTGTCCGCTTATACCCTGTTCCTTAAGAAAAACAATCAGGTTGTCCTTAAGCCTTCTGATTCTAGTAGGCTTTTCCGCCGCTAGCCACAGAAAGACCAGTTGAAAGGTAGCTATAGCCAATCCACCGACTTCATCCACTGTGGGTTTTAATTTCTCCAATCTTTCAACTCTTTTAAAAATGTCCCATTCAGGCGTTTTCTTAGGTGTACCCATTTTTATCTACCCCCTTGTGTATCTTACTAACAAGAGCAGAAACGCTTTAGGAAACAGTTTCCTATTTGATACCAAATGCAGCCAAGACCTTTTCCCAGGCTTCTAATGCCTTCATAGCAGTATTATGGAAATCACCAATTTTATTGCCATCTTTATCCAGAATATCACCCGTAATAATGACTTTAGCCGTACCTGACCCTTTTATTAGTATATGGAGCAATAGGCGGAGACAGTCCCAGCTACAATAGAGGAGTGTCCTGTCAGGCACAAATCTATGTAGGAGGAACTGTCAGATGGAGAATAACGCAGCTAGGAAACTAAAACAAGTACCGGTAGGGTATTTGA
>JAHJTL010000095.1 GCA_018829775.1 Chloroflexota bacterium
ACCGGGAATTCCACCTCCCTCTGCTGCACTCTAGCCCAGCAGTATCGAATGGTCCCTCCCAGTTGAGCCGGGAGATTTTTCATCCGACTTGAAGAGCCACCTACACGCGCTTTACGCCCAATAAATCCGGATAACGCTTGCCTCCTACGTATTACCGCGGCTGCTGGCACGTAGTTAGCCGAGACTTATTCCTCAGGTACCGTCATTATTCTTCCCTGAGAAAAGGGGTTTACAACCCGAGGGCCTTCATCCCCCACGCGGTGTCGCTGTGTCAGGCTTTCGCCCATTGCACAATATTCCTTGCTGCTGCCTCCCGTAGGAGTCTGGGCCGTGTCTCAGTCCCAGTGTGGCTGGTTATCCTCTCAGACCAGCTACCGATCATTGCCTTGGTGGGCCATTACCTCACCAACAAGCTAATCGGACGCAAGCCACTCCCCAAGCACCCGAAGGCTTTAGTCCTTCCGCTTTTGCAGAAGGACCACATGCGGTATTAGCTCCAGTTTCCCGAAGTTATCCCCCACTTAGGGGCAGGTTACTTACGCGTTACTCACCCGTTCGCCACTGTCCCGAAGGACCGTTCGACTTGCATGCATTAAGCACACCGCCAGCGTTTATCCTGAGCCGGGATCAAACTCTCCGACTAAAAATTTGTGTCTTTGGCTTGAACTTCCTTCCGCTATCCAGTTGTTAAAGTGCTTGAAGCGCTCTTAAAGCGCAAACTTAATAATATCATAGCCATTTTCGTTTGTCAATATTGTCCAGCTGGATTGTACGGGCATGTTATTTTGATATATTATCTAACGACGACTCAATTATACAGTGAATGCTTGACAGGCAAAATAATGGATGTAATAACGGCGGAACTGGTAACAGCCGGGTTGGGTACCCGTTTTATCGGGCAGAAAGTAGTCCATTTCCCCAGGCATGGTTCAACAATGGAAGCCGCCAGGGAGGAGGCTAGACAGGCGTCGGCTGAAGGAACCGTGGTCATCGCCGGAGAGCAAACGGCGGGGAAAGGGAGGGCAAAGCGAGCCTGGTTATCACCCAGAGGAAACATCGCGCTTTCCATAATTCTCTATCCCGATATATCTCAGCTCCCTTATCTCATTATGCTCGCCTCTGTAGCCGTCGCGCGAAGCATCGAAGCGGTCGCCGGGCTGGAAACAAGGCTCAAGTGGCCCAATGATGTCCTTGTTAAGGGCAAGAAGGTCTGCGGTATCCTGATTGAAAATGAACTGAAAGGCGATAAGGTGGCGTGGGCCGTCATTGGCATCGGCATTAACGTAAATATCAGGATGAGGGATTTCCCGGAGATAGCTGATACAGCCACGAGCCTGTATAATGAGCTGGGGAAAGAGCTTTCACGCGTGGAAATTATTCGTTGCCTGCTCGTTGAGCTGGAAAGACTGTACCTGTCTCTGGGGGACGGAGAAGACATCTATCAGGAGTGGCGTGACCGACTCATCACATTGGGTAGAAGAGTCCGGGTGATTTCAGGTGAAGAGATACTTGAAGGCGTGGCGGAAACCGTCTCCAGAGATGGCAGTCTTTTACTGCGACACAAAAATGGCAATCTAAGCCGTATTGTCGCCGGCGATGTCACCCTGCGTAATGCCGGATAGCATCCCCGGCGACGTTAGGCCGATGGTACTGATTTCTGCCTTCTCTCTGACTATTTGGATTATTCTTTCGTGCCCGAGGACAGGCGGCCGAATGCCTTGAGAAACTCTATAGGTATCGGGAATAGTATGGTGCTGTTTTTCTCGGAAGCTATCTCGGTCAGTGTTGATAGGAAGCGAAGCTGAATTGCCGCCGGCTCTCTGCCGAGGATATGTGCCGCCTGGGCCAGCTTCTCCGCTGCCTGAAGCTCACCTTCGGCATGAATGATTTTGGCGCGCCTTTCTCTCTCCGCCTCAGCCTGCGCGGCCATAGACCGCTTCATCTCTTCGGCCAGCTCAACTTCCTTGATTTCCACGGTGCTGACCTTGACGCCCCAGGGGTCAGTGTGTTCGTCAATAATCTTCTGCAGCATCTGGTTGAGCTTCTCTCTCTGCGCCAGCAGCTCGTCAAGTTCGGACTGCCCCAGCACATTCCGTAAGGTCGTCTGTGAAATCTGTGAGGTGGCCCTTATATGGTCAAGAACTTTGACCACGGACGCCTCAGGGTCGACCACTCTGAAGTAGACCACGGCATTCACCCTGACGGTCACATTGTCCTTGGTGATGACTTCCTGCGATGGGACATCCATGGTTACCACGCGCAGGTCAACCTTCACCATCCTGTCAACGAACGGGATGATGAGGAACAGACCGGGGCCTTTGGCGCCAATCAGTCGGCCAAGTCGGAAAATAACACCCCTTTCAAATTCGGTGACGATTTTTACCGCCATGGAGAGAATGATAAGCACCGCAAAGGCAATAATAACATAGATAATAACGTTCACTTAATCACCTCCTTTACTCTTTCTTGGTAACTCTCAGCTTTAAACCTTCGACCTTGGTAATAAACACCTCCTCCCCGGGCTCAGCCCTTCCTTTCTCCAGTATTGCCGCCCACTGTTCACCCTCAATGCGAACCATACCCTTAGGCGCCATTGGTGCGGTAACTTCAGCAACCCTGCCAATCAGTTCTTCCCGTCCCGCAGATACCTTCAGCTGGTGAGCACGAATCCCGTAAACGATGACAAAGGCAATGAACGCCACTACCGCCACAATAACCAGGATTACCAGCCAGGGGTCTATTTGTATATAAGGTATACTCATTTATTCTTTCCTCACAACGTGTAGTGTCAGGCCATCAACAACGATGATAATCACTTCTTCACCGGCCTCGATTCGACCTTTTTCCGATATAGCTGCCCAGTGTTCTCCCTTGTAAAAGACGGTTCCTTCCGGGTCAAGTGCCTCTTTTACGACGGCACGTTTGCCAACCAGTTCTTCACGGCCTGTCGCAGCCTGCTTGCGATGGGCACGTATCGCCCGGTTGATTACGAAGGCAAATGTACCCGCGATACCAATGGTAACGGCCGCGATAAGCCACGGGTCAACCCGGAACAGCGGCGAGCCGCCCTTGAACAGTATGAGTGAACCGAAGACCAGCGCAACAACTCCTCCCGCGGTGAAAAGGCCGAAGGTGGTCGTCAGCACCTCACCGATAAAGAGGCCAAAAGCCAGGGCGATGAGCAGGACACCGGCCCAGTTGACCGGCAGTACGCCCAGTGAGAAGAAGGCAAGCAGCAGGCTGATGGCGCCGACCACACCGGGGAAAATAAGTCCCGGATTGAAGATTTCGACCATGATGCCCAGCATGGCCAGACTGAGCAGCAAGTAGGCGATATTCGGGTCGGCGATGGTATAGAGAAAGTCCTCAATAAGCTTCATATCGACATAGTTGATTGTGGCCCCCTGCGTATTCAGCATAACTTCGCGGCCATCAATGAGGGTGACTGTTCGCCCGTCAAGCTGGGTTATCAGGGTATCAATATCGGAGACAACCATATCGACGACGTTCAGGTCCAGTGCTTCCTGCGAGGTGGCGGAGATGCCATCGCGGACGGCTTTCTCCGCCCATTCCGCATTGCGTCCTTGCCTTGAGGCAAGGTCCTTGATGTAGGCAATGGCGTCATTGATTATCTTGTGCTTCATTTCCTCGGACATCTGGGCTTCGCCATCGCCACCAAGCGCAACGGGTGTGGCAGCGCCGATAGCCGTGTTCGGTGCCATGACCGCAATATGGGCGGAGAGGGTGATGTAGGCACCGGCAGAAGCAGCCCGTGCCCCGGCTGGAGAGACATAAACAACCACCGGGACTCTGGCATTGATAATGCTCTGGATGATATCGCGCATCGCAGTGTCCAGGCCGCCGGGAGTGTCCATCTGAATGATAACCGCGCTGGCGCCGGTCTCCTCTGCCTGCTCAATGCCACGGCTGATGTAATCGGTCAGGACCGGGTTAATAGTGCCCTTTACCGTTAGCACATCAATCCTGGAGCTCCCGGTCTGGGCGCGGGCAACAAGCGAAACCGCCAGCAGTAATCCTATTAAGATAAGCAGTATGCGTGCAATTCGGGGCATAATTACCTTAGTGTTGTAATCAATAAAAAGAACCTTTTATATACTATACAACAGATGACGCACAAATGAAATAGCGGAAAAGGTCTCTACCGTGCGCAAAGTTGAACAGGCGAGTCAGATTAGTGTAGAATTTACGAACTACAGACTTGGGTTTTACCATGAGAGTTCAAAGGTGCAAAGGTACCAGAGATTTGTCTCCCGATGAGATGGCCAGGTTCCGTCTCATCGAAGAGGTCTTTCGTGAACGATGTCTCCGATGGGGATATCAGGAGGTGCGCACGCCAACCATTGAGTACCTCCACCTGTTCACCTCGGCCGGCACGCTTACTCCGAGCATGCTGGAGCGGGTGTATTCCTTCCTTGACTGGGATGGATGGAGTGGCGAGAGAGTGGTCTTGCGGCCCGATGGCACCATTCCCATTGCCAGGCTCTATATTGACACCATGGCGGGAAAAGGTCTGGCCAGGCTGTTCTACGTTACTAATACCTTTATTTTTGAGGAGACAGGAAAGAAGACAAGGGAAAGATGGCAGTGCGGCACCGAGCTTATCGGTGTGAACACACCGGCCAGCGATGTTGAGCTGATCGTTCTTGCCCTGGAGATTATAAATGCTTTAAAGCTGAAAAACGTAACACTGAGACTATCACACGCCGGTCTGATAAAAGCACTGCTGGAACGACTTGGCCTGAACCCTGAAGAACAGGCGAGGGTTTTCGACCGGATTCTTGATGGAGATGCAAAAGCGCTGGCGGAGTTACGAGCCGGCAAACCCGAACTGGATGGCATCCTGTTTCCGCTGCTCAGTTTGAAGGGACATTCCTCAGGCTTTCTAAAGAACCTGAAGGCGATTTCCACGCGAAGCCTGCCCGAGTTTGAACCATACCTGAATAATTTTATCGATGTTGTCAGTATCCTGGAGAACCTCGGCTGCAAGTATCAGATAGACATCGCCTCTGGCGCTGGATTCGAATACTACACCGGCATCATTTTTCAGCTCTACAGTGGCAGAGAAAAAATTGGCGGGGGCGGACGATATGACGACCTTATTCCGGCGATGGGAGGTGGCGACATTCCTGCTTCGGGTTTCGCTCTCTACATCGACCGTCTTATGAACCTGGTGGAACCGGATATTTTAAGAGAGCCTGTCAGGCAATCGGTGCTGGTAAGGGCAGAAAGTAATGCGGAAGTAAAAGAAGCGTTCAGCGTCGCCAGTCATCTCCGCGACGGCGGATATACGGCAGAGCTTGACCTTGGGAACAGGGAACTGACAGATGTACGCTGGCTTCTGGAAATACGAGCCGGGCAACCAAAATATAGGCTGCGAGATATAGTCGAGTCGGGCCAGACTGAGATACAGACCATTGACGAAATCCTGGGCATAATCGAGGAAAAGAGTGGACATCAAGATAGCCTTACCAAAAGGGCGCCTTCTGGGTAAGACAGCCAGCCTGCTGCAGATAGCCGGCTGGGGAATGGACGGCTACCGCGAGCAGGCACGTCTCTATCACCTTAAGTCCAGCACGTATCCCAATCTCTCGGCGAAAATGTTCCATGAGAGGGATATCCCGATACAGGTGGCCATTGGCAATTATGACCTGGGGATTTGCGGACGCGACTGGATTGAGGAACTGCTGGTGAAATACCCCAGCAGTGCTGTGGTCAAGGTAAACGACCTGGGTTACGGAATGGGCAGCCTCTATATGGTGGCCGGGCAGGCTGACATGGCGATGAGCGCTTTACGACGTAAGGCCGAGCAGAGCGCAGTCCGCATTACCAGTGAGTATGCCAACCTTGCCGAGTCGTTTGCTCTGAAAGAGAGGCTGGGTAGGTTCAGCATTTTTCCGGTATGGGGCGGAGCAGAAGCCTACCCGCCGGAGGATGCCGACCTGGCTCTCATCAGCGGTCACACCGATGTGGAACTGGTCGATATGGGGATGGTTCTGGTTGCCAGAGTCCTTGATTTCAGCGCCTA
>JAHJTL010000096.1 GCA_018829775.1 Chloroflexota bacterium
AGAAAAAAGGTCAGAGCGGCGGTGGGGCATGAGCCGACCCAGGAGAACTGGCAGTACTATTGCGAACTGCGACAGGAAGAAAAGAACAGGCAAAATGTTCGTCAGCAGGAAGCAGACCGTGAGAAACTCCGCCGTCTGGTGTTTGGCGAAGACGATAATAATTCCAAAACCAGCTAGGGAAGGACGCTATGGCGGACAGTATTACTGCTTAGTCTTCAATACTGTCCGCCGTTTTCAAAGCTAAAGCGGACACTAAGGACGGATCGGACGATTTTTCACGGGAAAGAGAAACAATTACGTTTTTCGACTTCTTCAGATGTCCCAAGATACTTATTTGCCACCATTGAAGAAATGGCGAAAGCCTGATTTCTTGTCCTTACGCTTATTCTTCAGGGAAAGGTGAAAAATATTCGCTGAATAGACGATTAACCTAAGAGTTGCTCACCTTAACCCAATAATGGTGAAAACTATGTCACGAAATATTGCTTTTTCCTCTAACTTAGTACTATAATCTGCTACGGAAAGAGCGGGTTGAGCAGCTAGCCTACTGGTTGCTCGGCTTTTTCATAGACACGATAGAATAACTCTCAGCAAGGCCTGCGTCTCTGAACTGATCGTCTATTAAAATTAGGGATATTATAGGGTTCAGGTTTTTATAGGTGAAGGGTTGTTTCAATGAAAAAGAACAGTATTGTACTGGTAGCCATTCTGGTGGTATCAGCACTGCTCGCCGGTTGTGGAGGAGACGGCAAAATACCCACTCCAGCACCAACACCAGAACCGACGCCGACACCGATGTCCTTTACTGATGATGCCGGCAACGTTGTCAACCTTCTCAGGGTTCCTCAACGAATTGTGTCTATTGGTCCCATGATTACTGAGATTCTAGTAGCACTTGGAGCGTCCGAAAAAATCGTGGGCGTGGACGACTTCTCTCAATGGCCTTCTACGGGAATTCCCATCCCTCGATTGGGAGAACCTTTCGTTCGGGGAGATGTAATCAGCCCCAAATTGGGAATTGATCCCGATGCGATTGTGGCTTTACATCCAGACATGGTTATTGCGAATGTCGGATCTTGGGTGCGTGCCTCTGAGGGCGTGCCTTGGGGTTCGCAATTCCCGTTTCCCGGCTTGGATAAGGCTGGAATTCCCACCGTGTGTCTCAACCCAGTGGTAGGTGTGACCGGGACGCTAAAAAGGCTCCTTTCTCTTGGAGCAATCGTTGGGGAATCGGATAAAGCTAACGAGTTAGTGACAGCCTATGAGAAGCGGAAGCTGGCTGTGTTGGAGAGAGTGCAGGACCTACCAAAAGTGCGTGTCGTCCTCGCTTGGGGTCATGGTGGTGGTCCCCCGGCGCCTGGGCCACCAGTGACAGAGGACGACCCGTTGAGCGAACTCATCCAACTCGCAGGGGGAGTCAATGTTTTCACTTCCAGCCCCGAGGACAAAAATATGGTACAGCAAATCTCTCAAAACCCATTCACACTGGAGCCCTATATAGCCAAAAACCCCGAAGTGATACTGGTATTAGGTGGTCTGGACCAATGGCAATTGGACAGGCCTGGCTGGGAGAAGGTGGATGCGGTACAGATAGGAAGGGTTCATGCGATTGGCGAGATAACGCCACTTACGGTCCTTGATCGGTTAGAGGAGATTGCTAGACTACTGCACCCAACGTGAAGAGAATATGAGTGGTTGCTTCTCTACTGCTGATGGTTCGTGAGCGCCGTCAAGCAGACAACATATTAGCATACACTGAGGTTATCGTAGCTTCCAGCAAGGCCTGTGCCTCTAAGCTTATCTCCTATTGAAATTGGATGGCAGAGTCCGTTGACCCTTTTTCAGTTCCTCAGATGTCGCAAAATGCTATTTCGTTACCTATCGCAGAAAAGCCAGATTATCCGACTTACTGTAAAGACTGTCGAAGCAATCTCAACACTTGGAAGCGAAATTGTTTCATCCTTCTTTTTAAGAGTGAAAACAATAACAGCAAAAAACACTGAGTGCAAATAGAACTGCCCTTTTGGGTATTGATAGCCAATGAGAAAAGAGTATACTACCAATTGGTAGTTACTAGTACGCTGACTCGTCGTCTGCTAAGGATGATGCATATCAGCACGGTTTTGTCAGGCTTGCGGAGCTCAGTTGCCTCAGGGTCCCAACCGCTTTCTTACATTAACTCCCCGAAGTAAAGTATTGCGGGTCACTAAAGCCTTCGGCCAGCTTGCGTCCATTATGCAATATCACGTATCTGACCCTGGTCTGTATCGACTGAGGCGGAAGTTTAAGTTGCAGGGTCACCTCGCGGGTTTCTTCCGCGGGTATATCTACGGTTGTTTCAGCTTGAGCCCAGCACTTTCCGGCGCCTGCTTCGAGTTCGGCATAGACCGTAACGCCCATCGCAGGTGCCGTGCCGTCATTATAAATTGTTAGATTTAAGGGCATGGTGCCTGTGAAATTAGGCCAGCCCAGGTGAGAGCAACCCAGAGATGGCATCGGGACCAGTTCCCAGACATAGGCCGCGCGTTCAAACCCTGGAGGAACATCGCCTATTTTCCACCCGGTGTTTGTGGTCTCAGCATAGAAGTAGTTCTTTCCATTATATTTATAGACTTTCCCATACATGTTGCCAGTATCGGCTATGCCGACTGCCCAGTGTTCCCCGCGATACTCTAATAAGACGGCTTCATACTTCATGCTGCTAAGCAACTGAGCCAGCAGGAAAGCATGGTCCTCACAGTCTCCAGTGCCATCAGCTAGGGTCTCTATTGGATATCTGGGGTAGTCCTGAAGAGCGGTGGTGTCAATATCAGTGCTGTAGGGAATAGTCTGCACAAATAAGAGGGCTAATTCCACCATTTGTGCATTGGTAAAACGGAGTTTTTGTCCTTCTTCCATTAATTCAGCAACCAGCGCCTGGAAGAAGTTATCGTCCAGACTGTGGGTCACATAAATGGAGTAATCAATAGTACGGGGCCGTGCCTTATCATGTAGAACCTGGTAAATCTGCCTGGGAATCTCAGCATCCCATTCCCACTCAATACCCTGACACTTCCATCTGAACTCGTGTATTATAGCTTTATCAGGTGCAGAAATCAAGGTGGGAACATCTAAAATCACACGTTTGGTCGGTATGGCACTCGCACAAATCACCCGTTTGTTTTCGTTACCACTCTGGTCTACGGCAGTCACGGCAAAGTAGTATTGCGTTGACGGTTCTAGTCCGGCCACCAGATACTTATAATTATCAATGCCTTTTATCTGCTGGCCGGGTTTCATCCCGGTGACATCTGTCATAGCTGACTTACTTACGAATACGTTATAGTGCCCAAAGTCTGCCGCTGTGCTTTTATCCCAACTGAGGACGGCTTTCCCATCCAAATCATCAGTAGCAATCAGGTTGTTTATCGCTGGCGGCGGAGTCGTGTCAGGTGTAGGTGTAGGTGTAGGTGTGGGAGTGGGTGGGGGTATGGGTATGGGTATGGGTATGGGTATGGGCGTTGGTACAGGCGTGGGTATAGACGTTGGTTGCCAGCATCCGGCAAGTGACACGACTATTAATATTAAAGTGACGAGTATCCACGGTAGATGCCGTGATCGTAACGGCGACTTATTCACCATTTTCGACCCACAATGAGACATTCCGGTCCCTAATTACTCTTGTCGCCAAGAGATAATATATCCATGGTACCTGGTTGTCAATCTCCCAATTAGAGTTTCGGGCCATTGTCTACTGATGTTTCTTTGACTGGAACTCACGTTCTACCATGTCTACGCCTCAGGAGAAGAGCGAAAATCAATGCCATAACTATGACTATAACTGCAACTACGACCATGACTACGGTCCCAATGCCCGATGGAGCCCGAACAACAGGCTGCTCACCGGTGGCAGCCGAGTCTTTCTCCCACCATCTATCAATCGTCTCGGGCCAGACTACTTTGACTTTTCCAAGCATGTCTTGTTGGGTAAGCCCCCCGGGAATGCTGGGAAGGACAACCATTTGACGTGCTGGTAGCGATATACCGGCGTTACTGGTGAGGTCTCGAACTTCAACAAACCCCTCTAATACCATCACTGTGGTTGTGCCATCCTCGTCCACATTCACCGTGAATTCAGTGCCGCGAACAGAGGCGACGGCGATAGGAGTTATAACTTCAAATTTTTTGAGCTTCTTTTGAATGGATACCCATATTTTGCCTATTAAGAGTTCAAAACTTTCCTTGTCCGGACCCCGTATTGTGAAGCTGGTCCTTGGACCGAGGTCAATCAGGCCACCATTTGGGAGTTCTATTGTTACCTTACCGTTGTCCTCCGTTCTTATCTCGTCACCCAGCTTTAGAACAGTTTGGTCGTATTTCGTCCATTCATCTACTCCCCCCTTCCGGACATACACTTCCCCGGATATGTCGGTAAGTACAGTCCCCTCCGTGAGCTTGGTCGGTGGCGTCACCGGCGGCTCGGTCGTTGTGGTTAGGACAGAATGGGATATTCTTGTGAGGCTCCAGCTCTTGCCCTTCATGTTATACTGGTACTGCTCAAGAGGATAAGCAAGGTCAATGTTTGAGAAAGGGCCTGAAGGGGTGACGCCCATCCAGGTGCTGCCCGACAGCGTCTGCCCTGTAAGACTCACCGAGAGATCACCACTTGCTTTCGCGACTGTCAAAGGAGTGACTGTATAGAGCTCGGCGCCGTTCGGGAAAAAAATTTGAATTCCCATATACGGTCCCGAAGGGTTCATAGTTGTTGTTGGCGGGTCCGCGGGTAAGCGTGCTGCTGAATTTGGTGCAGGGGTAATGGCGCTCGGTCCGGTACCAAAATTCGGGTCGCTACAGTAGACGCTCGTGACTAAAGCAAATATCTCTACGTCATATGGCCCTGCGAGACTCTTAAGAGTCACCGTGAGTGTGAATGAGCCTGTTTTCCATTCGCCTTCCACAAATTCCGAGTATTCGTGACCCGGCACCTTCTCCAGCCGGTTTTCCCGGTACTCATAATTGAACGTGCCTGTGTATGTCCCGTCATAAGGGGAGGTAGAGGTAATAGATGGATTGACAACACTAGGAGTCTCCGGTTTCGTAACACTCATTGGGGCCGCGGAGACCGGCTTAGTTGTATCAACGCCCCGCAGGTTCACCACCTCTTTACCATAGGGAAAATCAGTTAGCAGCTCCGAGGCTTCCATAGTGAGACTGGATGGAAGATTGTCCTCGGTGTCCAGCGGGGCAAATCCTCCAATAGTGCTGTCCAGGGTTAGAGTCAATCCGGTAAGTGGCACCCCGCTTCCTATATTGGCGTGCCACTCCTTACTGCCGGTCACTTCACCGTTGGTAAAGGTATCCTCAGGCGAATCGTAAATCCAATAGGTGCTAAACTGTGCTCCAACCTTTGCTTGTTGAGCTACGGCTGTGGGTGCTAGAGGCAACGCCGTAACTACAGCCATAGCAAGAAAGGCTGCGGTAATAACCAGGGGTACCAGCTTTTTCATTTAACACTTCCCCCGCACGCTTATTGTAAAGCCACTTAAAGCCAGTGTCAATAAAATCATTCCTTCAGGCTTCCTCTGATTCGCTCAAGTCACGCGAACTGCACATTCCGCTAAATCGTGCAATAAGGTAACAATTTACTATTATATTACCCGAAGTTCAAGCCAACTTCACGATCTTACGTTTTGGTTGAAGGTAAAGTCATGGGTACGCTCGAGTGATAGTCCAGCAGTCTTGTGGAGAGCAGCTTGCCTTCGACTTACGCGAGGTATTAATCTCGACAAAAAAGGGCCCGGTATCTTGACAAGCATGTTATATATGCTATACTAGCTATATATGACAAGCAAGAATAGCAAAGTCAAGGTAGATAGCAAGATTAACACCGATAGCAAGGTTAAGATGCTCCGGAATCCGGATGAGACCCTCTGGCGGCAGGTTAAGGCGCAGGCAGCCTTGGATGGCGTTACCCTAACCCAATGGGTAGAGGAGGCTATTAGGATTCGCCTAGCACAGGAGAGCAATGAGTAGGACCCTACCCGCTTTAGAGAGACTATGCATACCAACGAAACACTGAAGTTAAGGGGCGAACTCCAGAACTACGGCATGAATAGCAGCAGTATTCGGCTATTCAGCGATCCCCCATCCCCCGAATTATTGGATTATCTAGATTTGATCGAAACAAAGAAACCAGATGATCAGAAAGGTGTACTTCCAGATGGTGTTGCGGAAAGCCAGGGGCGTCCGTTGCTTTTCTTCGTTAACGAGAGCCGACTCTCGCTTTCTCCCGAAGAAAAGGAAGACAAATTTGGACATCTCCGCCGCATCCTCGCCTGCCGTGGCGACCGTGCTTATCTCGCCCGGGTACGCCCTGGCGAACTGTCGGTTATTCCTGTCAGCCTCGCTGATAGAACCCCAAAGTGGAAACTCTACCACGCAAGATCCGGCGATGCGATGACGTTCTTCTCTCGATTGGCTCAAGGCCAATTCGACGGGGAAGGCGAACCCGACAAGGCGGATTTCGTGTTCAGCGAGATGTACAATCTTCTGAAGGAAGGCGCTGATCGTCTTGCCGAATTAATCGAACCGGCAAATGTCCTATCGCTTCTTGGTCGTGCGTTATTTTTTCGTTTCCTCTGTGATCGAAACATAGTCACTGAACAGGATACGAAACGCATTGCTCCGCAAGCTAGCAGCTTAATGGACTGTTTCAGCAACGCAGAAAACGCGCATGCGACCAGCCAGTGGCTCGACCAAACGTTCAACGGTGACTTCCTACCACTAGATGATGGCGGCAGCCGTACCTTCTTTGGTATGATGGCTAAAAGTTCAGATACAGTCTTTTTTCATTTAAGCGCAATCGTCCAACGCTTAAAACCAATTGGAACACAAGCTTACCAGACAAAGCTGGAATGGAGCGACTTCGATTTCGCGCATGTGCCCGTCGGTTTGCTGAGTCAGGTTTACGAGGCGTTTTGCTGGAAGTGGGAACATCGCAATGCGAAGGAAACAAGTATCTACTACACACCGAGAAGAATCGCAGCAATCCTGGTGGACGAGGCTTTCGATGGCCTCCCCAAAGCACACGAGGCACGTGTGCTCGATCCCGCCTGTGGTGCAGGAGTGTTCTTGGTATTGGCTTTCCGACGTCTTTATCGCGAGCGGTGGAAAGCCATCGAGCGACCTGACACCAAGGCTATCCGGGAGATTTTAGAAAAGCAGATCACTGGCTTCGACATTAGCGGTTCTGCTCTGAAGCTCACGGCACTCGGTCTCTACCTTACGGCCATTGAACTTGACCCAAAGCCAATTCCGCCAGAAAAGTTGCGCTTCAAGGAGCTGAACAATCTTGTACTGTTCAACCATCGCCGCCAAGATGTTGACCAAGTCGATGGCCCGGTCATTGGATGTCTTGGTGAACATGTTGGCAACCGATTTGACGGGCAGTTCGAGCTGGTGCTCAGCAATCCCCCGTGGACAAGCTTGTCGAAGGACTATAAGTCACTCGCAGCCGAACTCACCGCTGTGAGCAAGGCCATCATCAATCGCAAAGGTGAGACTGTGATGGCACGCGACTACCAGAATCCCGATTTTGCGCCGGACCTACCGATCCTTTGGAAATCCACCGAGTGGTGCAAGCCCGGCGGACGCATCGCAATGGCGTTACCTGCCCGAATTCTCCTCAAGCAGGAAGATATCCCGAGCCGCGCACGGGAAACAATGTTTCGGCTCATCGAAGTTACGGGCATCGTCAATGGTATGAATCTGTCTGACACAGAAGTCTGGCCGAGGATGAGCCAACCGTTCCTGCTCTTCTTTGCACGAAATAGTCGCCCCCAAAATAGTCATGTTATCCACTTCATCACTCCACAGTATGATAAGGTGCTGAACCGTAAGGGTGAAGTTCGGATCGATTCTAAATCGGCTCAGTCAGTCGAGGTCGCGGCGACCTTCGATGAACCGTGGCTTTGGAAGGCACTCACCATTGGAACACCGTTAGACACTGAGGTAATTCGGCGTCTTAATGCAGGAGGTGGAAAGTCGCTTGAAAGTTATTGGAAAGGCGACCTTGGGCTGGATAGCGGTTCCGGATACATGGTCAAGGCTAAGCAGCATCAGCAAGACGCCAGTTTTCTGCACGATTTGCCCGACCTATCGCAGGTCCCAGTTGGCACGTTTACGGTCAATCCATCGGGTTTGCCAAAATTCAAGCGTACTACCGCCTGTTGGCCTAGACATCGAGACCTCTATCGGGCTCCACTCGCCTTGATGAAACAAGCCCCTGGACCTGATAGGACCCAGGGATGGGCACTCTTGAGTCTTGCCGATGTCGCGTTCAACCAGAGCCTACATGGTTACTCCGGTGCCAAACACCATGAAGGTACATTGCTGGTTCAGTACCTTCATCTCTTTGCACACTGCAATATCCGCATCTACTATGCACTCATCACTCGGCCAAGATTCGGTTCTGAACGACGAGTGCTCGACAAGGGAGACCTCGACGAATGTCCTGTCATCCCCTTGGATAAGCTCAGGGCAGAGCAACGACAAATGATCCCTTCTCTGTCAAAGCGGCTGGCCGAAAGAGACCAACGGGTATTCGATGAGATAGATGCCTTCTTCGGCAAACTCTATGGCTTGGACGAACTCGATCTCGAAGTCATCCGCGATACGCTTGACGTTGGCCTACCGTACGCTAAATCGCGGGCGCGTGCGTGTGGTGTACCAACAGATACGGAAACTGAGACATTCCGACAGCGTTTGGAGATGGTGATTCGACCGTTCTTCAAGGTGCTTGGCAAGGATCCGCAGGTTATCGTGTGGAAACCG
>JAHJTL010000097.1 GCA_018829775.1 Chloroflexota bacterium
AGAACCGCCTTGGCTCAAAGCCATCATAATAATCCTGTGGGGTTGACACCTCTTCTTCACCGCTAGGCTCAACCCACTCCAGCTTCTTTAGCATGTTGAAATACATGACGAAGGAGTGGTACCGGCACTTCACCAGTTTGTAGGGAATACCCCGCAGGTGCCAGTCTACCCGCTCGGCGTACTCCAATTCGGTGTAGGGCTCAAGTCCGGCTTTAATGCGCCAGTCATTTTCCCAGGCGGTGGCCTCTTCAGCATAGGCGGTATGAAGGGCGACCTTGTAATGGTAAAAGATATCAGCTTGGGGGGCGCCGCGGTTGGTATCAATTTTAGGTCTGCCCTCCGGACCGTGACCGAGAAGAAACTCCCTGATGAACCAGCCACAGCCGAAGGGGCGCAAGAACCCGCCCTGGGCTGGCCTTAACAGCTCAACCACCATTCTTCTCCTACAACCACGCCCGAGTCCTCATGAACTATCCTTCTTCCACAGCTTCCGATACCACTCGCGGTGCTCCTTGCCCGACACCTTCCTGTACTTAGCCGTTGTGTTGAAGCTCTGATGACCAAGATGCTCTTGCAATAGCCTGAGTCCATCCCCTGAGTCATCCAGTTTTACTGCATGGGTAGCAAATGCGTCTCGTAGTCTATGGGGGCTCACCCCGTGTATCTTGCCTGTCTCTGGGTTTATAAGGTTGGGGAGGCCAGCCCTCTTGGCACACTCTCGAACTACCTGCCAGGCTCGATGGCGGTTTATGCCGAAGATGAGTCTTTTGCCTTCTCTTGGGACTGGCCCGCCTCGCTGGATGTAATCCCTAAGCATCCGTAAGGTATTGTCATCGATGGGTAGTGTTCTCATTCGGCGGTGCTCTTGCTCTTGAGCCAATGCCTTCTCGACGCCGTTGCCGCAGAGTGGGCAGAATTTGTGGCTTTTGCCCAATCTTGTTCCGCACTTCGGGCAACTTATCTTCATCCGATACTTTAGATGCTCAATGACGACCGCACTGCTTCCAAAGGCAATGTCTTTTACCTCAAGGGCCAACGCCTCAGAGATACGACACCCTAAATGGAAAAGCAGTCTGATAAGCAATCGATCCCTGAGGTTGGCAGCTGACTCCTCTAGGCGTGCTATCTCATCGGGTTCCAAGTAGGCTCGGCTCGCTCTGATAGCTCTTCCAACATTCTGTAAGGGTTTTATGGATTCCCTTCGTCGCATACCGTTTCTCCTAATCGTAATGCTTGCACGCCGGTTTCTCACTAAGACTAATCGGCAATAATGGTCTGTCCTGACTATGTAGCCAAACATGGATAAGTAACGCACTCAGCCGGATCACTTTCACTACGAATAATGAGAAAAAAGTGTTAACCATTCCCTTTGCCGGTTCTGTTAGGACTCAACCGTTCCTTTTTTGGGGGATTTGAACAAAGGAGTTTCACCAGCCAAAAGCTTGTCCAATTGCGCTTTCGGCACTAGCAGGCGTTTCCCAACTCTGATTATTGGGATCTCGCCTCTAGCTACAGCCTCATAAGCTGAATTGCGCCCGATCCCAAGCCGTTTCGCACACTCTTCTACAGATAGCGTTAATCTGTCGTCCACCATTTCCATGCCTCCCCGTTGACATTACTTCTTTTTGGTATTATCCTATCATATATATACATATTTATTAGCCAATGAGCGCATGTGATAAAGCTAAGAATGTATTAATGCGCATTAATCATAACGAAGTTTTATTACAAGAAAGTGCGCATTAATCACTCTAAAGAGGTGCGAATATGGCAAGGGGACATTCCAGGAATGTAGAAGATTACGTTAAAGATGCAATCGTGAAGGTGAAGAAAGATAACCGTGATTTTTCCGCTAATCAAATCCGTAACCATCTACTTAGGGAGCACGACAAATATGGTCTGAAGAAAGAAGAAATA
Organism: Chloroflexota bacterium; assembly: GCA_018829775.1. Classification (NCBI taxonomy): domain Bacteria; kingdom Bacillati; phylum Chloroflexota; species Chloroflexota bacterium. The sequence continues at coordinate 1,918 of JAHJTL010000097.1, forward strand.
CCTCAAAAAAGATCAATTCAAAAAATAATAGCCGACAAAATTTCTAACTTGCGGGACATGTGGACTAGCCCTCAAGAAAAACCCTGGACTTTGGGGAACTTAGAGCATCTCCTGCTTTCGCCAGACTCTTTAGCAATGCTGCTAAAAATGCAAATTTACTGGATGGAGAAAAGACTTACGCCTATGAGCAGACGCGAAGCAATATGGGTATCAAGGTTATACCCCACAATATTGACTTTGAATGAAGGCAAAGAGCCTCCCAACATCACTTGGTGGCTTTTTTGGTGGGTTTACGAATATAGTACGATGGAGCAAATATACCAAATCAAACACGGTAATCTAAAAGATTTTGAAACGTTCGAATTAGACTTAGATTTATTTCAATCAAAAGGCGAACCCGAGAAATCGAAAATTTGGGTTTTAACGCCTATTTGTTTAACTCAGCCTAAGGACGCACAGAGAGACTACACAAATTATTTGAATTCGTGTATGAAGTACCTTCCTTCTTTCAAGGGCCCGGTTCTAAAAAAAAGAACACCGGAAGAAAAAGAGATGATATTGGAAGCAATCAGCAAAGCTGCTGATGAAATTATTGAAGTTAAACCCGAGGAGGTACAAAAATGAGAGGACATATTGAAAAAAGGGGTAAGGATAGCTATTCTATTGCTATCAGCATGGGGAGGGACAATACTGGCAAGTATAAGTATCAATGGGTGAGTGTAAAGGGGATAAAGAAGGATGCTGAAAAGCGCCTAGCAGAAATGCTTCACCAGATTGATAATGGGACTTTTGTTAAGCCGGGTAAGACTACCCTTGCCGATTACTTGGAGAAGTGGCTAAAGGACTATGCTTGGCCTAATCTAGCTCCTAGGACGGCTGAAGGTTACGAATCCATTGTACGCCAGCACCTTATCCCTTCTCTCGGGAATATACCACTAACACAGCTAAAACCTGAACACCTTCAGCAATATTACTCTGAAAAACTATCAGGTGGCCGCTGTGACAGTAAGGGCGGTCTAAGCCGGACAACGGTTTCTCACCATCACACGTGTCTTCACCGTGCCCTAAAAATGGCCTTAAAGTGGGGACTCGTGAGTCGGAATCCGGCCGAGGCGGTTACTGCCCCACGCCCCCAGCATTCCGATATGCAAACTATGAATGAAGAGGAAGTGCAGACTTTTCTTGAAGCTGCTAAAAAGACGCTTTATTATCCCTTATTCTACATGGCCCTTTTTACGGGAATGAGGCGAAGTGAATTACTGGCCTTGCGCTGGCAGGACGTGGATTTACTCTTCTGCCAAGTACACATTTCCCGCTCTCTTCACCACCTGAGGGATGGTAGCATAATATTTAGAGCCCCAAAAACAGCTAAGGGACGCCGAATGATAGCCTTAACGCCGTCCACTGCCCTGATGCTTGGGAAGTATAGAGAAAATCAAGAAGCAACTAGAGCCATGTTGGGGATACCGTTGAAGGATGATGACCTAGTATTCAGCCATTTTGACGGGAAGCCGTTACTACCGGATACGATAAGCCATGCTTGGACTAAGATAGTGGAACATGCTGGCCTGAAGCATTTCAGATTGCATGATGGAAGGCATACCCACGCCTCACTCCTCTTAAAACAGAATGTGCATCCGAAGATAGTACAAGAGCGACTGGGCCATGCCACTATCTCAACAACGCTAGACCTCTATAGCCATGTCGCCCCTGGACTTCAAGAAGCCGCAGCCCGGCGCTTTGACGAGGCATTAAGTCCCAAGTATAATGAAATGGCTGATAGAGTAAGGCATGAAAATGAGGCTAATGAAAAGGTCTATTAGCAAATTATTAGCAACTTTTAGTTATGTCTACTTGGGGAACGCCTCAATGTCGTCATTTTAGCTTCAAAATAGAGCATATGCCAGCGTAGCTCAGGGGTAGAGCAGCGGTTTCGTAAACCGCCGGTCGTCGGTTCGAATCCGACCGCTGGCTCGGTGATTTTGGAGGCTGAAGAGGAGAATGGGCGGTTTGCTCTTCGGAACGGCGGGGGTTCCGCGCAGTGCCTGGCCACCATCAACAATCGGCGGCATTGAGCGTATTGCCGAGCTGGGACTGGGCTGCATGGAGATAGAGTTTGTCCAGGGTGTGAAGATGGGGGAGACAGCCGCGAGATTGGTTGGTGAGGCCGCGATTCGAACCGGTGTGAGATTGTCCGCGCACGCTCCCTATTATATAAATCTGAATTCTGATGATATGGAAAAGGTGAGGGCCAGTCAGAGCCGCATTTTACAGACGGCACGCATCGCCTCGCTCTGCCGGGCCGAAAACGTGGTCTTTCATCCCGCATTTTATATGGGACGACCGCCGGAAGAAGTATATAGTACTGTGAAGAATTACCTGGGTGAAATACTGGACCAGCTTGAGCGCGAGAGGATTCAGGTATGTATCAGGCCGGAAGTAACCGGCAAAGGCAGCCAGTTTGGCACCATTGAGGAACTGGTAAACCTCAGCGCCGAACTTGAGGGTGTGGCACTCTGCCTCGACTTCTCCCACTGGCACGCCCGTACCGGCAAGTTCAATTCCTATCCGGAGTTTGAAGCCGTCCTGCTCCAGATGAGGCAACGTCTGGGAGAGGCGGCACTGGAAAACATGCATATTCACGTTTCCGGTATCAGCTACGGTAAGAAGGGTGAATTGAAGCACCTCAATCTGGGTGAGTCTGATTTCCAGTACAGAGAACTGCTCAGGGTGCTGAAGGACTACGATGTCAAAGGCATGGTGATATGTGAAAGCCCGAACCTGGAGGAAGATGCGCTGCGGCTGCAGGCGACTTATAACAGTCTGTAATCCACAGCGAATACAAATGCATGTTATCCTGTGGTATAATGGAATGGCTAAAAGAGCCAGTATTAGGAGTGAAGTGTGAAACCAAGCTGGAAACGGAGTAGTTTAATTTACATCGCCATCCTGTTGGCGGCGGTGGCGTTGTTCGTTAATATCTTACCGTCGGCGAACAAACCTGAGGAAGTGCCCCTTAGTGAAATAATTGCCATGTCGCAGAATAAGGAAATCGCCGAGATTACGGTGGAGGACGACCTGCTGCTCATCACCACGCGTGATGAGACTGAACTGCGGGCATTCAAGGAGAGCAATGCCAGCATCTATGAGATAGAGGGTCTCAATCTTGAAGGCATCGTGGTGAATATCAAAGGCTCGTCTGGCATCGACTGGGGGAGCCTGATGCTCAGCTTCCTGCCGCTTATCATTTTCGGTGGTCTGCTGTTCTTCCTCTTTCGTCAGGCAAGAGGGGCAAATAATCAGGCGATGAGTTTTGGCCGGAGCCGCGCCCGGCTTTTCCCGGCCAATCGGCCTACGGTAACTTTTGGCGATGTAGCCGGTGTGGAGGAGGCCAAGCAGGAGCTGCTGGAGGTGGTTGAATTCCTGAAATCGCGGGAGAAATTCCAGGCGCTGGGCGCGCGCATTCCAAAAGGTGTCCTGCTGGTCGGACCGCCGGGCACGGGCAAGACGCTGATGGCACGCGCGGTGGCCGGTGAGGCTGATGTACCTTTCTTCTCGATAAGCGGCAGCGAATTCGTGGAGATGTTTGTGGGCGTCGGTGCCTCAAGGGTGCGTGACCTCTTTGACCAGGCGAAGCGCAACGCTCCCTGCATTATCTTCATTGATGAGATTGACGCGGTGGGCCGTCAACGCGGTTCTGGTCTGGGCGGTAGCCATGATGAGCGAGAGCAGACTCTCAACCAGATACTGGTGGAGATGGATGGTTTTGATACCAACACTAGCGTCATCGTTATGGCAGCCACCAACCGACCGGACATTCTTGACCCGGCGCTTTTAAGACCCGGTCGTTTTGACCGCAGGGTGATTCTGGACCGGCCGGATATTAACGGTCGGGTGGCCATTCTCAAAGTTCATACCAATGGCAAGCCGCTGGATAAAGAAGTGGACCTGGAGGTTCTGGCCAAGGGTACGGTGGGATTGAGCGGCGCCGACCTGGCCAATCTGGTCAATGAAGCCGCTATCCTGGCAGCGAGGCGCAATAAAAATGCCATTGGTATGTGTGAATTTGAAGAATCGGTGGACAGGGTGATTGCCGGGCCGGAAAGAAAGAGCCGCAAGATAAGCTCCAGGGAGAAAGAGATAACTGCCTATCATGAAGCCGGACATGCTCTGGTTGCCAGGATGCTGCCCAACGCCGACCCGGTGCACAAGATATCGATTGTGGCCCGGGGGATGTCGCTCGGTCATACCCGCCAGCTGCCCGTTGAGGACCGCTACCTGCTGACGAAGTCGCAGTTCAAGGATATGCTGGCCGGGCTCCTGGGAGGGCACACGGCAGAAAAACTTATCTTCAATGAAATGAGCACTGGTGCCCAGAGTGACATCGAGCAGGCTACCAAGATAGCCCGGGCGATGGTCACCAACTTCGGCATGAGTGATAAGCTGGGGCCGCGTACCTTCGGGCGCAAGGAGGAGATGGTCTTCCTCGGTCGTGAGATTTCGGAGCAGAGGGATTACAGCGATAAGATAGCCGAGCTCATTGATGAAGAGGTCTACGGACTTATCGAGGAAGCCCACGGGACTGCGCAGGAGATACTGGGCAAACACAAAGACAGGTTGGTGTCGATTGCGGAGCAGCTTATGGCTAAAGAGACGCTGGAAGGGGAGGAACTGGCAGCTATCCTGGGTGAGACGGCTCCAAAGCCGTCAAAGGAAGTCAAACCGGAACCCAGACCAGTCCCGGTCAAGCCGGTTGGCGAAGCTGAACTGGCGACCAAGCCCCAAAAAGCGCCTATAGTACCCCGTCTGGTCCCGAAGCAAACGCCGGCGGCTCCTGATTAAAGCCGGTGAAAGACGATTGAGAGGGGGCTACGCCCCCTCTTTTTTTGCCCCTATTCTTTACGGGCCACAACGTATTCAGCCAGTGCCAGCAACGCCTCCCGGCTGTTATTCTCCGGCAGGTCATTGAGGTTCTGGCAGGCCCGGGCGCTGTATTCCGAAGCCATAGCGTAGCACTCGTCCACAATCGGTGAGTTCCGCATCAAATCTATTGCCTGCTTAATGTTATCCTTGTCGTCTCGGTTCTCAAAGAGCCGTTTAATCGGGTTGTCTTCGGGGTAACGTTCCATCAGCAGCATCGCCGGCAGGGTAAGGGTTCCCTGCGTCAAATCCGAGCCAACCGGTTTACCCAGTTCTTCCTCGGTGCCGATGAAATCCAGAATATCATCCACGACCTGAAAGGCAATACCCAGGTAATATCCATATTCCCGGAGTATTTTGGTTGATTTCTCCGGGGCCTCGCTCAGGACGGCTCCTGACTCGGTGGCGAGGGAGAAGAGGGAGGCGGTCTTACGGGATATCTTCTTGAAGTACTGTTCCCTGGTCTGTTTCAAATTATATGTGCTGAAGAACTGGTTCAGTTCACCGCTGGAGATGGTGGCCAGCGTCTGTGAGAAGAGCTTGATTACGCGCGGGCACTGGGTATCGGAGACAAATTCGCCTGCCTTGGCGAAGAGGTAATCGCCGAGGAGTATGGCCGGCTCTTCTCCCCAGAGTTTATATATCGTAGCCCTGCCGCGACGCGTCATCGACTTGTCAATGGCGTCATCGTGGATAAGGGTGGCCGTGTGCATGAGTTCCACGGACACGGCCATGGGCAGCAGATATTTCAGATTATACTGGTAGAACTTGCCTGACAGCAGCGTCAGGGCCGGCCGAATACCTTTCCCGCCGCCACCCACCACGTAGTCCAGTTGCTCGGAAAGCCAGGGAAAATCAACTTTGATAATTGACCTGAGGTATTCTTTCACCTGGGACAGGTCATCCTGTATGGACTGGTATATTCCGCTGAGGTCCAAGGGTCTCCTTTCTCACCTACAATGGTGGTTGGCCGAGTTTCTTGGTTTCTTCTTCCACCAGGCTGTCATCAAGCTTGGAGAACAGGGGCTGTGGCGGCAGCAGCTTCTGCCCTGGTGGCAATGACTGTGGTTTCCAGCCGAAATCCTCGATGCTCCCGGTAAAGCCCAGGTATTCGTGCAGCTTCTGGGAGCTGAAAGGCAGGAAGGGATAGAGCATCGTTTTCAGATTGGCAATTACCTGAAGAGCGACATAAAGTGATTTAGCGGCATCCTCTCTATTTTCTTTGATTACTAACCAGGGTGACTTTCCATCGAGGTATCGGTTTGTCTCTTGGGCTAAAAGCATAGCTCGCATTATTGCTTGCCTAAAATGGCATTTTGATATGAGGTCGCCTATCTCACCAAGGAAAGCTTTTGAATCTGCCATGACACTCTTACTGAGGGCATCAAGCTCACCGGGCTCCGGTACACTGCCCTCAAAGTTACGGTAGACAAAGGTGAGCACACGGTGCACCAGGTTGCCGTACGTGGCCACCAGTTCGTCGTTATTGCGGCGCACAAACTCGCGCCAGGAGAAATCGGTATCGGAAGTCTCCGGCATATTGATGGACAGGAGGTAGCGCAGGGGGTCGGGGTCATAGCGGTCGAGGTAGTCAAGCAGCCAGACCGCCCAGTTCTGGCTGGTGGAGAGCTTCCTGCCTTCAATGGTCAGGAACTCGTTTGCCGGAACGTCATAGGGCAGGTTCAGGTTATCCCCGTAGCCCATTAACATCGCCGGCCAAATGAGGGTGTGGAATGGGATATTATCCTTGCCGATGAAATAATAACTCTTGGTATCATTATTCTGCCAGAACTGGCGCCATTTCTCCCCGTCGCTGCTTGAGGCGGCCCATTCTTTGGCGGCAGACAGGTAGCCGATGACAGCTTCAAACCAGACATAAATCCGTTTGTCATCAAAGCCTTCCAGAGGTACGGCCACCCCCCAGTCTATATCACGGGTAATTGCCCGGTCTTTTAATCCCTCCTCAAGGTAACGCGTGGAGAAGTTCAGCACGTTCGGTCTCCAGTGTGTCTGCTGCTTCACCCATTCCAGCAGCTGGTCATTGAAGGCGGTAAGTTTCAGGAAGAAATGCTCGGTATCACGGAAAACGGGCGTAGTGCCGCAGATGCGGCAGCGCGGTTCGATGAGCTCGGCAGGGCTCAGTTGTTTACCGCAGGCCTCGCACTGGTCGCCGCGTGCGCCGGGTGAGTTGCAGTAGGGGCACGTCCCCTCGACATAGCGGTCGGCGAGGAAGCGCTGGCAGTTGGGGCAGTAAGGTTGCGATAGCGTATCCTTGTAAATATAGCCGCGGTCCAGCAGGGTGAGAAAGATATCCTGGGTAACCCGGGCGTGGTTTTCCGTGCCAGTGGTGGTGAAGAGGTCGAACGAGATGCCGAACTTCTGCCAGGACTCGAGGAACTGCTGGTGGTACCTGGCGGCGATTTCGCTCGGTTTCTTACCTTCCTGCTCGGCCTTGATGGTGATGGGTGTCCCATGCTGGTCCGACCCCGAGACCATCAGTACCTCATTGCCTTTGGTGCGATGATAGCGGGCAAAGATATCCGGGGGCAGATAGGCACCGGCAATCTGTCCCAGATGGAGCGAACCGTTAGCATATGGCCAGGCAACGGCAATAAAAATTTTCTCGCTCATGCGACCTCAATCATGTTCTGGAATACCAGACTCAAGGAAGGTCAGTATCTGTTCCCCTTTTTCCGTCTTGTACTGGGCGTAGCCCTTCTTCAGGCAGCATTCAACGCAGTACCGCCTTATTTCACCTTCCTCGTCTTCGACTCCATCCCTTTCATCGACGGCAAGATATCGCTCGGGGTAGGGGATGTCGCGCTGACAATCATCGCATTTTACTTCTCCCAGTGAAACGCATCCACGACGCATTGCTCAACTCCTCTCCAAACTGTGACACGGATTCTGTTTTTTAATCCAGACCTTATTCATTTTAAGCCAGGCCCGGTATAGTTCACGGCGGGAAAGGCCGGTCTCCTCAGCCACTCTGGCGATGGCCTCCTTCGCTTTGACACCACTTTGATACATATCACATAGTCGTTTCTCAATATCCTCACCCGATTTACGTTTTTCTTCGCTTTTACCTTCAATAGCCAGGGTAAATTCGCCTCTGGGCTCGGTGAAGCGGGCGATTGCCTGGCTGATGGTTCCCCGGAACACTTCTTCATGAAGTTTGGTCAATTCACGGCAGACCGCAATCTGCCTGTCGCCAAGGACCAGCTGCAGGTCGTTGAGTGTCGGCTGCAGCCGGTGCGGCGCTTCCAGGATAAGCAGCGTTCCCGTTTCCTGTGCCACTGTCTTCAATGCCTGCTTCCGGGCACCGGCTCTGCGGGGAAGAAAACCGAGGTAGAGGAATCGGTCGGTGGGAAGCCCGGAGACCACCAGGGCCGTGATGACCGCTGATGGACCGGGTACCGGGATAATCGGGATACCGGTTCGGGTCGCTGCCCCGATAAGTTCATAGCCCGGGTCTGATACTCCCGGCATTCCGGCCTCGGAAACCAGTGCCACATCATCTTCCTTTAAGTAGTTTATAATATAATCAAGTTTGGCCTTTTTGTTATGCTCGTGATAGCTGGTCATCGGCGTTTTAATATGGTAAGCATTCAACAGTCGTTTTGTTTTACGCGTATCCTCGGCGGCAATCAGCCTGACTTCACGCAGAACACGGATGGCACGCAGGGATATGTCTTCCAGGTTGCCGATCGGAGTTGCTACCACGTATAAATTAGGCATGAATGTCAATTTTCCTAACGTAATTATTATAGCCTACGCTTCATTACCTGTCTAGCTTTGCGAGGGCGGGCAGGATTTCTTGACTTGTCCGCTGGCTTTTGCTATATTTGATATTCAAATGGTGCAGAAAAAAATGGAATCCCCCCAGTACAAACAACTACGACGTGCCTATGGCTTTGATGAAGTAGCTATCGTCCCCGGAGACGTCACGGTCAATCCTGACCAGATCAATATCGAATTAACCATTGAGAATTACACGTTCGCCCTGCCCATTATCGCCTCGGCTATGGACGCGGTAACCGATGTCGATTTCGCCGTGCTGCTGAGCAAAATGGGTGGCCTTGCCGTTCTCCACCTGGAAGGGGTGCAGACGCGCTACGATAACCCCAGCGAGATACTGGCCAGAATCGCACAGGCACCGCAGTCCGAAATAACCGGACTGATGCAGGAAATCTACGCCCAACCAATCAAGGAAAACCTCATCGGCGAGCGAATTCAGGAAATCAAAAAGCGGGGCGGGAGCTGTGCCGTTTCGGTGACGCCGGCCAACACCAAGACCTTTGCCCCGATTATGGTCGAGGCCGGGGCGGATATACTGTTTGTGCAGTCCACCGTAACCACAGCACGACACATTTCAAAAAGTTACCGTGGCCTGGTTTTCTCCGAGTTACGTGAGATGGTCCCTCTGCCGGTAGTAGTTGGCAACTGTGTCAGCTTCAGCGCCTGCCTCGATATAATGCGGACCGGCATCTCGGCAGTTCTGGTCGGCGTTGGGCCGGGTGCTGCCTGCACCACCAGAGAAGTCCTCGGTGTCGGCGTCCCTCAGGTGACGGCGACAATTGACTGTGCCGCCGCCCGGGACCAGTATTATCGCGAAACAGGAAGATACGTGCCGATAATCACTGACGGCGGCTTTCGCAAGGGTGGTGATGTCTGCAAGGCGCTGGCCGCCGGTGCTGATGCCGTGATGCTGGGTTCTATTTTCGCCCAGGCCAAGGAGGCGCCGGGGCTGGGCTTCCACTGGGGTATGGCCCACCCTCACCCGGCACTGCCCCGGGGAACCCGGATAAAGGTTGGCACCACCGGCACGCTGGAGCAGATACTCTTCGGTCCAGCGTCAGTCACCGATGGCAGTCAGAATATCATCGGGGCCATCCGCACCGCGATGGGCATCTGCGGGGTAACCACCATTCGGGAAATGCATGAGGCGGAAATGGTAATTGCGCCAGCGATTACCACGGAAGGGAAATCCTGGCAGAAGGCTCAGTCCGGTTCCTGAGAGTGTCCTGAGGAAAAGATTACTCTTCCTCCTCCTCCTCTTCCTCCACATCGGTTGTGACGGTGCTGATTTCCTCATGGATGCGCGGCAATAAAGCGGCCACTTTTATTCGCGGTCGTGCGGCGAAGTCCGATTGCTCGATTATCTGACGCAGCTCTTTTAACCTTTCCGCCTGTTTTATGGTTTTCACCGAGATGACTACCCCATCCACCCCTGCTTTCCACAGAGCTTTGAGTTCATCGCTGTCGACCGACGCCGGTACTGTCAGTAGCAGTGGTTTGAACAAAAGGTCGGAAAAACGCTGACAGAGCATGAGCTGATGCCAGGTAAGGGCGGGCTTTTCCTTTTCGTCATCGGTTAGCAGTACGGCTTCGACCGGCAGTTCGTTAATCGTTCTTATCAGGCCTTCACCCAGTGACGACTCTACAAGCAGGATTTTGCTCATTTTCTCAGTACCAGGAAGGCCAAAGTCCAAATTCAGGGGCAGGATGATGAAGTCAGCACCAGCTTCGGCTGATGCTTTTATCTGCTGGCGGCTTTTCTCTTCCAGCCACAGTCCCCAGGTCACGCCGGGCAATGACCGGGCAATATCGGTTACGGTATTCTTCTCTGCGCCAGTTTGAGCAATGATGGCAGCATCGGCACTGGAAACATAATCAGCCAGTTGCGCCATATTTTCTGCTGGCTCAACCCTGGCGATAAGCGCCATTTTCGGTTTTGGCTGGACTGCTCTGGCAGCCCTGAATCCCATTGGCGAGGAAACCGTTTCCGCAGTCTGGATTAGTCTATCGATCAGCTTGCTCACGCCACCTCCGTATGCTAGCTCAGTGTCTAGTCATCTGGCTGACTCTGGATTAGTATAGCACAAAGCTGGCCGCGGTAAGAAATCGACCCTATATCGCTTTTTAACAGAGTTTAAACGCCTCTTTTATGGGGAATTAATCATGCAGCTATAAGATGAAAGTAGCAATTAAAAATCTTTTTGAAAGGACGGTAGAGAAATGATAAAAACGGTGATCAGGCTGAAGGATGATATGGTTATGGTCTTTGATGACAGAGGGGAGCAGATGACTGCTTACCAGGGTCAGTATGAAAGCGTCAAGGAGAAGATACTTAAGGATGCTCCTCTGGAGGCTGTGTTCCTTCACTGGTTTGGCAGTAACTCTATCCCGGTAACCGTAAACATAGAGGAATGGTAGCCCGTGAGGTATTATCGGCAGGTGCGAAATATGTTGACCACCGGAGAAGTTGCCCGCATACTCAATGTCCATCCTAGTACGGTGAGGCGCTGGAACAACGGAAAATTACTGAAGGGTTACCGTATTGGACCGCGGGCAGACCGACGGTATCGACGGGAAGATATTGCGCTTTTCCTCAGGGAGAGATTTATCCAGATACTAGCAAGAGACGATTCCACATGGCTATTTTAGTGGGTTTACTCCCTATTCGCTTCTCTCCTTTAAAGGGCAGGTATCAGGTACATTAAATGAAAAAGCTACTGGTAATAATTGTGACAACGGTGATCGTATTCGCGGCTGGCTTCGGTGTGGGTACTTACTCTACGTATTTAAAAAGCGAGTCCCTGATATACATGTGGATTGAAAACACCCAGGCTTGGCAGCAAGAGGCTTACAAAAGTAAAGTGGCCGCTGATTACTATCGGCAGAACGCAGAGCTTAACATATATACCGCTGAGATATTAAAAGAACTGGTCGACAACTACTCGGCTGAAAATGCCGATCTGTTACATCAAATAGCCCTGTTGCAATACGAACTAAATAGGGCATTAAATCCCGGATGGGGGGTACCGAATTGAGCGAACTATTAATGGTGGCAGCAAACGCAACGTATGAAACAGTCAATGGGATATGCGTTCAACCAAATGCAAACAAAACCAATCCTAATCGGACTGTCTCAAGTAGCTGAATTATCCCCAACTGATGCCCAATTTATACCACCACAATGCTTATTATCCTTCCCCACTTTAAAGCTCACCACTTGCCAATTGGCGAAAATTATCGTGCTTAAATGATATTATTGACATAATCAAAACGTGACACTTGACAATAATAGTATTATTATTCTACAATTGGCACATAAGTAAAGAGGGTTGTGATACTCAAGATGGAGAGTAAGGTTACCGAGCACCAAGAGGCCGTGCTCGATATTCTCCTAGAAAAGGTGTATCGGGACAGCGGCCATGATTTCCGTGACTACCGACGAGGCACTGTGGCACGGCGCCTGGAAAGAAGAATGCTGGCCACGGGCGTAAAGACCTATATTGACTACATGTACTTTCTGGACTCGCACCCCGAGGAGTACGGCCAGTTTGCCAATTACCTCACCATAAAGGTAAGCCGCTTCTTCCGCAGTCCATATACATTTCAGCAGATGGCAGCGTTAGTGATACCGGAACTGTTGTTAAACAGAAAGAGACGGGGAGAGTCCTGCTTGAAGTTCTGGAGTGCCGGCTGCGCCCGCGGCGAAGAACCGTATTCAATAGCGATCATGCTGGCTGATTTCCTGGGAGAATCCCGTTCCGACTATGATATTACGATTTTCGCCTCTGATATTGGCTACCTCGATTTAAACAAATTGCGGTCCGGAATTTACACAGCGGCAGACGTTGAAGACCTGCCTTATTCCATTCTGGACAGGTATTTTATACCTGATGGCGATAACTACGAAGTGAGGGCGGATATCAGGCAGATGGTCCAGTTTTTCCATTTTGACCTTACTTCGGTGAACAGGCAGCCATTACCGGGGATGGACTGCATATTCTGTTGCAACGTATTGATTTACTTTCAAAGGCAACTTCAGGAGAGGGTGCTTGGCAAGTTTTATAATTCGCTGGCCGTGCCCGGATACCTGGTTCTCGGTGAGGTGGAGACCCCGACGAACGGTCTGCTCGAGAAACTGGAATGCCTTGATGGCAAGGCGAAGATATATAAGAAGGTCGATGCCAGTGGTAAGTGAAACATGAGGAGATGACGAGGATGGCGAAGAGTTCAGCTTTGCCGGAGGATGAAATATCCCGAAGAGCGAGCGCAATCAAGGCTCTTTCCCTGGGTATATTTGGCGCCGCCGCAGTCGGCGTGATTCTAACGATCATTTTTTGGCTCGTTGTTCCCTCTTACCCGGTTATCCCGATCACCACTGTAGCTTTGGCGATGATGCTGATAAGCTCGTCAGCCTACCGGCTGGCAAAAGCTGGTCGGGCCAGGTTAGCCGGCTACATTTTTGTGGTTGGCTCTCTCATCGTGGCGGCGGTCATTTCCCCTTTATTTGGGGGATTCATTGGACCGATGACTATTGTCTATCTATTTCCCATCCTGGTTGCCGGCACGGTGCTCGGCATAGGCTATAGCTTCCTCATTGCTACCTTGGCAACTGTCTTTTACTTGGCGATGATACCGGTGGAGCAGGCGGGTCTCCTACCGCAGCTGGTTGTCCAGGAAGAGGAAGCAGCGGTTATTTCTTACCTGGCCGTCGGTTCGCGGATAGTATTCTTCTATCTGGTCGCCTTCCTGAGCTGGTTTGCCGCTAGCCGGCTTCACCGGGCTCTCCAGAACGTCCGTACCTATGCGGCGGAGCTTCAGACCGCCAATGAAAAGCTCCAGTCCAGTGAAGAGGAGCTCAGAGCGGCTAACGAGGAGCTCCGGGCAACTGAGGAAGCACTGCAGGAATCGGAAGAGCGCTACCGCTCCTTGGTTGAGGCTGGGGAACATATGAGGGAGGGCATTTTCCTACTACAGGACACCGACAAAGTGAAAGCAGCCCACCTCTTTGCCAACGAGGAATGGTCTCGGATAACTGGCTACTCCATCAAAGAGCTTAGGGGAATATCGTACTATGACGTCATCCATCCCAGACACCGCGCCGCCGTAGCCGATAGAGTGCGATGGCGGCTGCAGCAGGGACAAGATATTCCTGGCCGCTGGGAAATCTCCGTTATCACCAAAGACGGTACCGAAGTGCCACTTGAAGTTTCTGGCGGCGGCCCGATTACCTACCACGGCAAACTGGCCACAGTCGGTTACGCTCGGGACATCACCGAGCGCAAGCTGGCGGAGGAGGCGCTCCGAGCATCCAATGAAGAGCTTCAGGCAACCAATGAGGAACTGAGGGAAGCGCAGGAGCAGCTGATTCGCTCGGAGCGGCTGGCGGCTATCGGTCAGCTGGCGGGAGGCGTGGGCCACGAGCTCAGAAACCCGCTTGGTGCCATCAAAAATGCCACCTACTATATCAAGGGTAAACTGGCTAAAAGTGAGTTGGCGGAGAAGGAGCCGCGGGTTCTGGAATTTCTTGACATCGTGGATGATGAGATAAATACCTCCAACAAGATCATCAATGACCTGCTCGGGTTTTCCCGTGTCGGCAAGCCAGCGGTTACACCCACGCTGGTGAAGAAGATAGTTGAAGAAGCCCTGGCACGGGCACCTGTTCCGGAAAACATAGAGCTGACCGAGAATCTGGACTCTGACTCGACTGAAATTGCAGTGGACGCGGGGCAGATTCAGCAGGTGTTGATTAACGTGATTACCAATGCGGTGCAGGCAATGCCAAAAGGTGGAAAATTAACCATTAGCACCAGAGAAAAAAGAGGGTTCCTGGAGCTGGATGTAACCGATACCGGAAGCGGCATAACCAATGAGACAAAGGGCAAGATTTTTGACCCCCTGTTTACAACGAAGGCAAAGGGTATTGGCCTGGGACTGGCCGTCAGCAAGTCAATAATTGACCGTCACGGCGGGCAGATCGAGGCCAAGAGCACGGCCGGCAAGGGGACCACGTTTACCATCAGGTTACCACTGAAGACACCGGTTCAGGAGGACAGCTTTGAAAAGCAGTAACGGGCAAACCAATATCCTGGTCGTTGATGACCTGCGCAGCATGCGGCTGACGCTCGGCGGCATACTGGAGGACGAAGGGTACAGTGTCACAACCGTGGAAGACGGCTATCAGGCCATTGAGGCGGTGCGGAATAGGCACTTTGATGCCATTTTCATCGATATCAAGATGCCCGGGATAGATGGAGTGCAGACCTTTCGGGAGATTAAAAAGATAGACCCTGATGCCACCGTGGTGATGATGACCGCTTACTCTGTGGAAGAGCTGGTCAAAGAAGCTCTGGAAGAAGGTGCCTATGCCATTATCTACAAACCGTTCGATATAAGTATGGTCATCGCCATCATCGAGGAAATGCTGACCAATAAAACACTGGTGCTCGTGGTCGATGACCATTTCGCTGACCGGGAGACGTTAAAGGCAATTCTCGAGGAAAAAGGATACCGGGTCGCCACGGCTGCTGATGGTAATGAGGCAATTGAGATGGTCAGGAGTCGCCATTATGACATCATTTTCCTGGACGTCAGGCTGCCCGATATGACCGGCTTCGAGACCTTTGAACAGGTGAAAAAGATAGACCCGCAGGCAACGGTGATAATGATGACCGGCTATGCTGAAGAAGACCTCATCAAAAGTGCCGTTGAGGCTGGTGCCTATACATGTCTATACAAGCCCTTTGATATGGAAAAGGTAATCACTCTGGTTGAGGCAGTGTCCAGGGGGAAACCAAAATGATGTCGGTACCAACCACTATACTGGTCGTGGAGGATGAGGCAGGGGCGAGGTCGACGCTATGTGGCATACTTGAAGAAGTCGACTACAGAGTTATTGGGCTGGAAAAAGGGGCTGACGCGCTAAAGATAATGAAAAAGAGCCCTTTCGATGTCGTTGTTGTTGACATAAAACTACCAGACATCAGCGGCTTGGAGATACTGGAGATGGCCAAGGAAATAAATCCAGAAGCGGCGGTAATTATCACCACGGGCTCTGCCAGCGTTGAGACTGCCGTGGACGCGGTTAACCAAGGGGCTTATGCCTATTTTACGAAACCGGTCAATCCGGATGAAATCAAGAACACCATTGCTAATGCGCTCAAGCAGCAGCGGCTCTCGCTGGAAAATAAAAAGCTGGTGGAAAGACTGCAGCGCTCCAGCAAGCTTCTCTTTGAAACCAATGAAAAGCTGCAGGATGACATCGCTCAGCGGAAGCGAGTCGAGGAAGCGCTGCGACTATCGGCACATCAGTGGCAAACCACTTTTGATGGCATCGGTGATGCGGTCTGTCTACTGGATGATGATGCCAAGATTATACGCTGCAACAAAGCGATGACCAACCTGATAGGCAGGTCGTACAGCGAGATAAACGGTAGAAACTGCTGTGAGCTGTTACACGGCCGGACGGAACCAGTTCAAAGATGCCCTTTTGTGCGCATGAAGAAATCACATCGCCGGGAAACTCAGGTGATATCTCTGGATGATAAGTGGCTCGAGATAGCCGTAGACCCTCTCGCTGACGACCAGGGCAATATCATGGGTGCGGTTCACATTATGGCCGATATTACCGAGCGCCGGCGGTGGGAAGAGATATTGCGGCAGTCTGAAGAGTTCAGTTCCACACTGCTGAAAAACGCTCCCTATCCAATGCTCGTGCTCAATGCCGATACCTCAATTAAATATGTTAATCCGGCACTGGAGGAAATGTCCGGCTTTTCCCTGTCTGAGGTTATTGGCATGAAAGCGCCGTATCCGTGGTGGACGGAAGAGACCTTGGGTAAAACGGACCGAGATTTTAGAGAAGCACGGAGTAAAGGTATCGTTGGAAGGGAGGAGCTATTTAAGAAGAAAAATGGTGAGCGGTTCTGGGTCAATATAAATGCAACCCCTCTCATTATAGACGGGGAGTATAAGTACTATATAGCGAACTGGGTTGATGTTACCGAGCGTAAACGGATAGAGGAACAGTTGAAAGAGAGCCGCGATTACCTGGAAAAGCAAAATGATGCGATTCCTGATGTGATATTCAATGTCAAATTGCCGGAAAGAACAATCCAGTATATTAACCGGTCTATTGAGAGTGCTTTGGGATACAAGCCAGAGGAATGTATAGGACAGAGTGTGGAATTTCTCTATCCCAGTCGGGAAATATACGAAGATGTTGGTAGAAGGATTCAGAAGGGGTTAGAACAGGGTAAAAGTGTAGTCATCTCGGAACACAGCATGAGAAGGAAGGACGGTTCCTTATTCCTTTTTGAAGCCCGAATAACGTTTTTATGGGAGGCCGATAAAGTCGTCGCCGCTATATCTGTGGTCAGGGATATCACCGAGCGCAGGCGAATGGAGCAGGAATTGAAGGAGAAAAGCAGGCTCCTGGAGATAAAAAACAAGGAACTTCAGGCGCAGAGTCAGGCGTTAAGGATGCAGGAGCAGGTGCTTGTTGAGAAGACCAGAGAACTGGAAGTGGCCAGCAAAGCGAAGTCCGAATTCCTGGCTCATATGTCACACGAATTGCGCACTCCGCTCAACGTCGTCATCGGCTTCTCAGAATTGATGCTGGATGGTGCGGTGGGAAGCCTCAATGAGGAACATAAACAGTGCCTCAATGATATTCTGAGTAGCGGGCAGCAACTGTTGAGCCTCATCAACGATATTCTGGACCTCTCTAAGATAGAAGCAGGCAAAATGGAATTAAAAATTAGGAATATCACGCTGAAGAATATTCTCGAGTCATTAAAAAATGAAATAATGCCCATAATTAGTAGGCGTAAGCAAAACCTTGAAGTAGTCATCGAGGACGAGCTGCCGCCGGTGCGAGCTGACAGGGACAAGGTACGGCAGGTGCTGATCAACCTGCTGAGCAATTCAACCAAATTTACTCCAGATGGTGGTCATCTTCGTGTCGAGGTGTTCAAAGACAACGGCTGGTGCCGGGTCAGCGTTATCGATGATGGCATCGGGATAAAAAAGAAGGACCAAAAAATCATTTTTGAACCTTTCAGCCAGCTTGATGGTTCGCTACTGAGAGAATCAGGTGGTACCGGGCTTGGGCTGGCCATTGCCAAGCAAATCATCGAAAAGCACGGTGGCAGAATATGGGTAAACAGTAAGTATGGTAAGGGGAGTCAATTTCATTTTACTTTGCCCTTGGTCATGCCTAGTACTGTTTGTCCCGTATAGGTAAATCTCAGGCGGATTGACGGGAGGTACAAATTGCTGAAGGAAAAAGTAATGATTGTGGAAGATAACCCGCAGAATATGAAATTGATTGAGATGCTTCTAAGGTCGAAGAGCTATGTCCTGCTCAAGGCATATGACGGTGAAGAAGCGCTGGATATAGCTACCCGGGAAGAGCCTGACCTGATTGTCATGGACATGCAGCTTCCCAGAATGAGCGGAATTGAGGTAACAAAGCGGCTCAGACAGATGCCTGTTTTCAGTCATACACCGATTATTGCGCTAACTGCCTATGCGATGAGAGGGGACAAGGAGCGTTTTCTGGAAGCAGGTTGCAATGCCTATCTATCGAAGCCGATCAGCACCCGTGAACTGCCTGTGATAATTGATCAGATGTTACAAGTGCACAAAAAAAATGTTGCTTAGGGTGGTGTGAAGATGGCGAAAAAGATACTGATTGTTGACGATGACCCCGCAATGGTAAGGCTGATTTCGCAGGTCCTAACCAGGAAAGGGTATGAAGTACTGGAGTCCAATAATGGTCAGGAAGCGCTGCGGATACTATACAGCTGCAAGCCAGACCTGGTACTACTTGATGTGGTTATGCCCACAATGGATGGCTGGCAGACCTGCGGTCGCATTCGTGACATATCGGCTACCATACCGATTATCATGCTCACCGGTCGGCGTAAAACGGAGGATGACGTGGCTCGTGGTCTAGATTACGGTGCTGATGACTATCTCATTAAGCCGGTAGGTAATAAGGAGCTGGTGGCAAGGGTGCAGGCAATGCTGCGTCGTGCTGAGATGCCTTCGGCTATGGAAGACCAGGGCAAAGATTCCACATTTAGCAATGGTTACCTTACCACGGATGTTGTCCAGCGTAAAGTGGTGGTAGATGGGAAACGTGTCAAATTAACGCCTATTGAGTTTCGTCTGTTAGCTCTCCTACTGCAGAACACGGGCCGCATTCTGACGCACCAGCAGTTGCTGGAAAAAGTGTGGGGCTGGGAATACGTCGACGACCTCGACTATGTGCGTATCTATATCTCGCATCTGCGGCGAAAGATAGAACCGAATCCTTCCCTCCCCAAATATATCATCACCGAACCCGGCGTTGGCTACTATTTTCAGAAGCCGGCCTGACGGTAAATCTCTTCAGCAAATCTTTAAGGTGAAAGCTCTGTGTCTTATACTTTACCTAATAATCCTGAAGCTGGTATAATCCTAGACGATATGTCAGTAGAGGTGGAGTTACTACAATCGAGTACCTATTTTTCGGGATTGAGTTCGAAAGAGCTTGATTCAATCCGGAAGTATATTTTTGAGAAAACGGTAGCGCGTGGAGAGATAATCCTCTTTGAAGGCGAGCCAGCTCGCGCGGTGCATTTTGTTATATCCGGTGTGGTGAAGGTATTTAAAACCTCCGCCGATGGCAAGGAGCAAATTCTATATCTGGCTCGGGCTGGTGACTCATTTAATGATGTACCCGTCTTTGATGGAGGGCTGAGCTTGGCCAGTGCCGAGGCACTGACACAGGTAGTACTCTACGGGATGGAAAAGGGTGATATGGAAGCGAGGCTGCGGGAACATCAAAAGCTGGCGGAGAATGTATTGCAGGTGCTGTCACAGCGAATTGAGCAGATAGTCTCGCTGGTTGAGGACCTTTCGTTCCGGCGCGTGACCGGGCGGGTGGCCAAGATACTGCTTGAGAATGCTGAAGACACGAGCGGACAACAGCCTAAACTGACCCAGCAGCAGATGGCCGCCATGGCTGGTACGGCAAGAGAAATGATTGGACGGTCGCTCAAACTGCTGGAGGATGAAGGAAAGGTGAGGCTGGAGCGCAATCGTATTGTTATCAGGGATAAGGAGGCGCTGCGAGAAATCGCCGGTGTCGGCACGTGAGACAAAAGTCGCTGACAGGGGGGCAAATCGGGTATTAAACTTTTGCTGTATGGAGAAAATGGGATAAATGACTGAAATGCTAATAATCGACCTTAGCAAGTGCAATGGTTGCGGTCTCTGTGTGGAAGTGTGCATGTGTCAGAAATTGGTCTTGGTTGATAACGTGGTCAAAATAAGGTCAAAGATAGAATGTCGGCAGTGTATGAGATGGTGCACGATGTGTGAAATGGTCTGTCCCACCGGGGCAATACAGTGCCCCTTCGAGGTGGTTACCGAAGAGTAGCAGCGTTTGGCTGACCTGTCCCGGCCATATTGATTTCCGGTTCTTTTTTAAATTCCAGCTATCTTTTAACCTGTTTTTTCGTTATTTTAAATATGGGACAAAAGTCACATACAGGAGCAATCTACCAGTCTAAAATAGGCTAGATAACAAGGAGAGGAGGTGCGTGATGAGGAATAGAAGTAACCTGAAAGTAAGTGAGCCGGTAGAAATAAAAGCCTGCCGGCATTACTGGCATATTGAAGAAGCTGATGGCCCGGTGAGCAGAGGTATCTGTAAGATTTGTGGTGAGGAAAAGGAGTTCCAAAATTCATGGATAGCTTCCAGCTATATGGGTAAGGATGCCCGGGTTTTCGATTTGCCCAACATGCTGGAGAGTGAAGATGAGGAAGAAAGCGGGGAGAAATCGTAGCTGTAGAGAGGTATGTATTCTACCATTCCAGGTTGGCAGCCGCCGCCATCGCTTTACTTAGTTTTAACCTGCTTTCCGTTAGCCTCGAACTGATTACCGCACCAAGGTTTGTCATCACCAAATAGCCTGCTTCTGGTTTTTTCCTGAAAAAGTTAATCAAATCCGAACTATTGATGCAGATGACCTCAGTTCTTTCCTGGCACTTTGCCGATGCCGTGTAGACATATGGCTCCAACATCGCAGACCATCCAAAGAGTTCGCCCGCCCTTGCCGTATGAACTGTGACTTCCATACCCCAGGGCTCGCGAACCTGGACCGTGACATCAACTCTGCCGCTACGGCAAAGGTACAACTCAGTGGCTTTTCTGCCCTGCAGAAAGCAGGAATCACCCTCGCGATAACTGCGTTCATGGCAAAGTTCCGCAATGTCCTTTAGTACCTCATCATTTATGCCCTCAAAAAGTGCAAATTCCTTTAGAATTTCTTGAGATATCATATTCTCCACCTCCATGCCTCAAATCAAAAAGGGTGCCAGCAAACGCATTCAATTTACGGCCACTAGCGTCCCACCGGACAGACTTTAATGCAGACACCACAGGCTAACCCCTTTTCACGTAGTTCAGTCCAGTTAATCCAGCATCTCCTAACATCTGTTCCTGTATTAAGGTTGATAGCCTGTATGGGACAAGCTTCACTACACTTTCTACAGCTATTAGGTGCTTGCTTCTCTAAGCAAATTTCCTCCTTTATCTCTTTACCAAAGTCCAGAGGAGCTTCTGTAACCACGCTAATCCATCTTTGTCTTGCCCCATATTCTGGGGTTAAGACAACTCCGCAGGCGCCAAGTTTCCCTAATCCTGCTGCAACGGCTATAGCCATGTGATTGAAGCAAGGCACAAAGCCAGTGTATCCTGCGTTATATTGTTCCCAGAGAATTGCGTAGCTATCAGTCTCAGGGAAGGTCATACTTCGATAGCCCTTATCCTCCGGCCACCTAACTAAGTTGTAAGCACAAGAGCCTAGCAGCTCGTTGAGGGTATCATAGTGTTTGCTGTAAATGCCGCTCGGAGTCGTCTGAAGTATCGAGTCAATTACTCTAACACCCAAAACTATGACAGACTTAACGCTGGGAAGGTAATCTTGGGGTTTATGACCCTCTGGCGCTCTCTGAAGCTCAGCACAAAAAGGGTCTGCCACTCCGAATAAGTCAAAAGAAAGGGACTCTGCCTTTTCCTTTACCTCTTCTGTCGTTAACATATTCGTTTTTACCTTCATTGGAAGACCTCTGCTCATTAAATCAAAAAGGGTGCCAGCCACCGTCACAATTTCATACGGTCACTGACACCCCATTCTTCATCACACACCTAATCCAATATGCTATTTCTAAGGCTGTATTACATCAGGTAGGATAATTATAAACCTATTTGACGTGATGTCAATACCATTTACCATTGGGGATTTGTCCTTGAACGGCGCCTCGATAGGCTCAAGACTACATTCATGAACACATTTGTTGTAAGATAATAGGGCAATGGTTGACTCAATAAAGCGGGTGGCCGTTCTCGGCTCCACCGGCTCCATTGGCCGGCAAACGCTTGATGTTATCAGGGCATTGCCACAGCGATTTCAGGTGGTCGGGCTGGCGGCGGGGAAAAACCTGGAACTGCTCGCCGAACAGGTTCAAGAGTTCAAGCCGGAATTCATCGGCTGCCCACCGGAAAATGATGACATTGATAAATTAAGAGGATTAGTTGACATAAAAAGTGATTTATTGCCCCTGGATGAGGTGGCGGCACATCCGGATGCAGACATAGCGGTCATTGCCACTTCCGGAAAGGCGGGGCTGAGGCCGACGCTGGCAGCGTTGCGGGCGGGCAAAAATATAGCGCTGGCCAATAAAGAATCGCTGGTCTCGGCGGGTGAGATTATCACCGGTGAAGCAAAGAAAAGCGGCGCCCGGATTCTGCCCGTTGACAGTGAGCACAGTGCCATATGGCAGTGTCTCAACGGTGAAAATCAAGAAGCAGCGAGGATAATTCTGACGGCGTCGGGTGGACCGTTTCGTCGGCTTTCACCAGAGCAATTGAAAGAGGTAACGGTGGCGCAGGCATTGCAGCACCCCTCGTGGAAGATGGGGAAAAAGGTGACCGTAGACTCGGCGACGCTGATGAACAAGGGGCTGGAGGTGATTGAAGCGCACTGGCTTTTCCATATGCCATACGACCGCATTGACGTGCTCATCCATCCCCAGAGCATCATTCATTCCATGGTGGAGTTCATCGATGGCTCAATCAAGGCTCAGCTGAGTTATCCGGATATGCGCCTGCCCATTCAATATGCCCTGTCCTATCCGGAACGATTTATAAATCCCCAGCTCCCCCGGATTGACTGGAGCCTGGTGAGGAGCCTGGATTTTGAACCCCCTGATTACGATAAATTCCCCTGCCTGCGACTGGCAATCGAGGCTGGGAGGTGGGGAGGGACATACCCGGCAGCGCTCTGCGCTGCCGATGAGGTAGCTGTTGAACTTTTCCTCGACGGGCGCATTCTGTTTACGGATATTGCCAGTTCCATCGAGCGGACGCTGGAGCAGCACCAGTCTATCAGTAAACCAGGCCTTGAGGAAATCGAGGCGGCGGATAACTGGGCCAGGGAGACATTGCTCAAAACGATAAGCGGAGTTAAGTAATGGAAGCGTTCATCACCGTAATTGCTTTCCTGGGAGTGCTGGTGGTGCTGATTATCGCCCACGAATTCGGGCACTATATCACTGCTAAAGCCTCGGGGGTCACGGTAGAGGAGGTCGGCATCGGTTTTCCGCCCCGACTGCTTTCGTTAAAGCGCGGTGGAACCATATACTCGCTGAATGCGATACCGCTGGGAGGCTTTGTCAAGATGGCCGGCGAAGAAGACCCCAAGGTTGCCGGAAGCCTCGCCAGCAAGAGCATCCCGGTCAGACTGCTGGCATTCAGCGCCGGTTCGCTGATGAACCTGCTATTGCCCCTGCTCCTCTTCTCGGTGGCATTTATGGTCCCACATAATATTGTCTACGGACAGGTGCAGGTCGATGAGGTATCTGCGAACTCGCCGGCGGCCAGGGCCGGCATCGTTACCGGAGACACTATCCTTGAGGTAAACGGGCAGAAAGTCAATAACATTGGCGATTTGCAGCGCCCTGTCCAGCTCAACCTGGGTCGGGAGATTGCCGTCCTCGTCGAGCATGCCGATGCCTCAACTGAGGAAGTGAGGGTAGTACCGCGCTGGCAGCCACCGGAAGGTGAAGGCGCCATTGGCGTTGCCGTGAGAATGGTTTCCCCAACGGTCGTCCGGCAGAGCTATCCCTTCTGGAGAGCGATACCGATGGGCGTGCGGGAGTGCATTGACACTTTCGTCCTCTTCAAAAACGGCATTATCGGCCTGATTATCGGCAGCGTACCCAGGATTGTCGCCGGGCCGGTGGGCATCGCACAGATAACCGGCGAGGTAGCCCAGGCGGGGCTCAGCCCGCTGCTTGAGTTCGCAGCCTTCCTGAGCATCAATCTGGCCATCATCAACCTTCTCCCCCTGCCCGCGCTGGACGGCGGGAGGATAGCGTTTGTTTTCCTGGAGTGGGTGCGACGCGGCAGGCGAGTGCCGGCCAGAATCGAGGGGATGATTCATATGGCCGGCTTTGCCTTGCTTATCACGTTTATCCTGCTCGTTACCTATCAGGATATCATCCGCATCGTCAGCGGCGAGAGCCTGCTGCCATGATAAAAAGACGCATTTCCAAGCAGATTAATATCGGCGGGGTGGCAATAGGAGGCGGTGCACCGGTTGTGGTGCAGTCGATGACCAGCACGGACACCCGCGATGTAAGGGCGACCATAAAACAGATAAGAGAGCTTGAAGAAGTCGACTGCGAGCTGGTGCGGGTGGCTGTGCCCGATGCCGAAGCCGCCCGGGCGATAATTGAAATTAAAAAAGGCATCCAAATTCCTCTCATTGCCGATATCCACTTTGACTATAGATTAGCGCTGATGGCGCTGGAGGCGGGCGTCGATGGGCTGCGCCTGAACCCGGGCAATATCGGCGAGGCGGAGAAGGTGAAGGCGGTGGCGGTGGCGGCCAAAGAGAGGAGTGTGCCCATCCGCATCGGGGTGAACGCCGGCAGCCTGCCGAAAACAAAGAATCCAGATTTAAGCGTTGCCGAGAGGATGGTCGAGGCAGCTTTAGAGCAGATACGGCTGCTGGAGAGCCTCGACTTCGACCTGATAAAGATATCGCTGAAAGCGTTTGACGTGCCGACAATGATTGAGGCCTACCAGAGCATTGCCAAGAAGATACCTTATCCATTGCACCTGGGCGTTACCGAGGCGGGCACGCCGAAGAAAGGCGTTATCCGCAGCGCGGTGGGCATCGGCACTCTGCTTTATATGGGCATCGGCGATACCATCCGCGTTTCATTGACCGCCCATCCCCGCGAGGAGGTCATCGCCGGCTACGAGATTTTGAAGAGCCTGAACCTGCGCCAGCACGGCCCGGTACTGGTCAGCTGCCCCTCCTGTGGTCGGGCGGAAGTTGATATAGTAAAATTGGCGGAAGAGGTGGAAGAGCAGCTTTTAAAGATAACCAGGCCGGTAAAGGTGGCGGTGATGGGCTGCGTGGTCAACGGCCCCGGCGAGGCCAAAGACGCCGACGTCGGCATCGCCTGCGGGAAGGGGAAAGGTGTTATCTTCAGGAAGGGAAAAAAGGTGGCGGTGGTGGAGGAAAAAGACTTCTTGAGCGCGTTGATGAGGGAAGTAGAAGGACTTTGATGCGTTTTATTAAAGAACACTGGAAGATTTTATTACCTGTAACCTTAATCTGGCTTGGCATATTGATAGGGATATGGACTACATGTAAGGACTGGGATATGCTTGCAGCCATAGGTGCGTGGGTTCTAGTTTTAGGCGTGTTTGCTGCAATTTTGCAAATAAATCAGGCGAAACGAAGCACTAATGCACAAATAGCAATGGGCTTATATAGGGAGTTACGTGATGAAAAAGCTATTCAAAAACTTCGTAATATATATACAATCGATGGAGGAAAGATTAAATATTTATCAAATCAACAGAAACAGGACGTAGATTATATTTTAGATAGACTAGACACATTAGGTAACTTAGTGATAAAAGGCATAGTTGACGATAAGTTGGCAATTGAAGCTTATGGAGGACCTCCAGCCTTAAGGTTCTGGTATGTGTTAAAAGATTATTTCAGAATGATACAGAAGCAGCGTGGTTATTACGGGGAAAATTTTGAAGCTTTTACTAGGCGTTCTCTAGAGTATTTTAAAGAAAATGATATTGAAATTAAATATTATCAAACTAGTATTGAAGATAAGGGGATACCGTTGGTGGAGACGTTAATGAAATTAATTGACGAGCAGAAGAGTGAAGCATTATGGGAAAATAAAAAGTATCCAAGAGGATTAGAAGAAATTAAGGAAGACAGAATGAAGGAACAGGCTAGAAGGCAAACCGAATCATCACAAGAGGGGAGTTCACAAGACAAACCAAACTAGATTGGAGTTTTAGCTTATGCGTCTATCACAGTTATTCGGCAAGACACAGCGGGAAATACCATCCGAGGCAGATACGGCCAGCCACCAGCTGCTGCTACGTGCTGGGATGATAATGCAGGTGGCGGCGGGGGTCTACTCCTATATGCCGCTGGGGTGGCGAGTGCTGAAAAAGATTGAGAACATCATCCGCGAGGAGATGGACCGGGCGGGGGGACAGGAACTATCAATGCCCGTGCTCCAGCCCGTTGAGCTCTGGCAGGAGACGGGGAGAGATAAATCTTTTGGCAAGGGGCTTTTCACCCTGCTCGATCGCCGGGAGCGCACCCTTGTCCTGGGGCCGACCCACGAGGAGGTGCTCACCCAGATGGTCAGCCACCACGTCCAGAGCTACCGCGACCTGCCCAAACTGCTCTACCAGATTCAGACCAAGTTCCGCGACGAGCCGAGGCCGCGCGGCGGGCTGATAAGGGTGCGCGAGTTCATCATGAAGGACCTCTACAGCTTCGACGTTGATGAAGCCGGGCTGGACGTGAGCTACCAGAAAATGATACAGGCCTACCAGAATATCTATGACCGCTGCTTCCTGCCCACGGTGCTTGTCGAGGCGGACAGCGGCGCCATCGGCGGCAAGGACTCCCACGAGTTCATGCTCATCGCCGAGACCGGCGAGGACGAGGTTATCTACTGTGATAGCTGTAAATATGCCGCCAATGCCGACAAGGCGGTCAGCGTGAAAAGAAAGATCGGGCCTGAAGAACCGCTGCCGTTGGAGGAGGTGGCCACCCCGGGCATGAAGACCATAGAGGAACTGGCCAACTTTCTGAATATGCCCAAAGACCATACCCTGAAGGCGGTATTTTACGTCGCTGATGGGCAGGTGGTCTTCGCTATGATAAGGGGCGACCTCGATGTCAACGAGGTGAAGCTGCAGCGACTGCTGAAATGCACCGATCTGCACCTGGCCACCGAGGCTGAGGTGAGTGAAGCGGGCATCGCTGCCGGCTACGCTTCGCCGATGGGCCTGAAAAACATAAAGATAGTGGCCGATGATTCGGTGACGGAGGGGATAAACTTCGTTGCCGGCGGCAACAAACCGGACACGCATATCAAGAACGTCAACTACCCGCGCGACTTCAAGGCAGACATCGTGGCCGATATCGCCCGGGCAAAGGACGGTGACGGCTGTCCCAAGTGCTCCGGTACATTGAAATCCATGCAGGGGATTGAAATCGGCCACGTTTTCAAGCTGGGCACTTTTCTCAGCACTGCACTGGGCGCCAACTTCATCGATGAAAAGGGTAACTCCCACCCGATAATCATGGGCTGCTACGGAATAGGGCTGGGAAGGCTGCTGGCTGCCGCCGTTGAGCACTACCACGACGACAAGGGCATTATATGGCCGCTTTCCATCGCGCCCTATCAGGTCTATCTCTGCCCTCTGTACCGTGAAGACGCAAATATATCGGACACTGCTGAAAAGCTATATGCCGATATGGAAAAAGCTGGCCTCGAGGTGCTCTTTGACGACCGTGAGGAGTCCCCCGGCGTCAAGTTCAACGATGCCGACCTGCTGGGAATACCGTTGCGGGTAACGGTCAGCCCGCGCACGCTGCAAAGCAACAGCGTTGAGGTGAAGTGGCGCTCCGAGAAGGAGGCCGCGCTGGTTCCCATTGATAAGGCGGTAGCCAGAGTGAAGGAACTCGTTAAAGCAAAGTGAGGTAGTACAAGATGGCGCTGATGACGCCGGAGCAGTTCGAGGAGAGCCTGAAAAAACAGAAGCCGCGCGTGTTCATGAACGGGAAAAGGGTGGCGGATGTCCTGGAGAACAGGAACACGCGCACCGTGGTGGAGGCGAACAAAGCCAGCTACGCCTGGGCCCTAGACCCCAGGTATAAAGATATCATGACCTGCTATTCGCCGCTGGTTGATGAGATTGTCAATCGCTATACCCACGTGAGCGCCAGCGTTGATGACCTTATCAAAAAGGCGGAGGCGGGGACCTTCACCGCCGAGATGCTCGGGACGTGCATCTACCGCTGCGTTGGCTACGACGCCTTTCATGCCCTGGCGAGCACCACCTGGGAGATGGACCGCGACCTCGGCACCGAATACCACCCGAGGTTTCTGGAATACCTGAAGACGGTGCAGCGTCAGGACTTGTCTGCGGCCGGCGCCCTCACCGAACCGAGGGGAGCGAGAAGTAAAAAAACACTGGACTGGTCCGACCCGTATCTTTCCTTAAAGGTGGTGGATAAAAACAAGGATGGCATCGTGGTGCGGGGGGCCAAAATCAACATCAGCGGCGCCTACGCCAGCCACGAGCTCGTGGTACTGCCCCAGGGCGCCCATGCCGAGGGTGAGGAAGACTACGCCATCGCCTTTGCCACGCCGGTGGATGCTAAAGGTATCACTTTTGTCTGCCAGTACACGCCCTATTCCGCAGAAAGAGAGCAGGCGGATGACCTTGAAGAGCTGGGTAATCCACTCTACGGCCAGCGCGAGACGTCAATGGTCGTCTTTGACAACGTCTTTGTGCCCTGGGAGCGCGTTTTTCACTGCGGCGAATATCCCTATTCCGGTAAACTGGTGGCCCGCTTTGCCCGGACGCACCGTATGACCTGCGGCGGGACGTGCAAGGTGGGCTTCATGAACCAGATTATCGGTGCATCAAGGCTGATTCAGGAATACAAAGGCCTGGAGAAAGCGGCCCACATCAACGAGCAACTGGCGGAAATGGTGGTGCTGCGGGAGACCAGTCGGGCCTGCGGCCTGGAGGCGGCGCGCCGCGGTGCAGAAGAACCTCCCGGCTCTGGCGTGTTCCTGCCCGACGAGTTGATGGGCAACGTGGCCAAGCTCAATGTCTGCAACGCTTTCTGGCGGGTGATGGCGCTGGCCGGAGATATAGGGGGAGGGCTTATTGTTACCCTGCCCTCGTTGAAGGAGCTGAAAAACCCCGAGGTCAAGAATTACGTGGAGGAGTTCTACAGCTTCGGCTCTGACGAGCCGACGGAAAACATCATGAAGGTTACAAAACTTCTGCAGAACTGGACGGCGGGGTTGCACGGCGTTGGAACCTGGCATGGCGCTGGGCCGGTGCAGACTCAGAAAATCATGCTGCAGCGGGTCATCAACTACGACCACGAGAAAGAGCTGGTCAAGCGACAATTGAAGCTCAAGGAAAAGGGCAAGAAATCAGAATCCAAAGATTAACCCCTTAAGGTGGCGCCCAGCTGCTGGCTCAGCTTCTTCAAGATTTGTTCCTGGACTTTGTTTACCTCTTCGTCGGTGAGGGTGTGGGTGGGCGACTGGTAGGTGATGCGGTAGGCGAGCGATTTCTTTCCTGCGGGCACCTGCTTCCCCGAATAGACATCAAATACGGTCACGCCTTTTACCAGTGAGAAACCTTCGATTATATCACCTATCTGCTGGTGGCTGACGCCGATATCAACAATCAAAGCAATGTCCCTGACCGTGGCCGGGAAGCGTGGTATCGACTGGAACATACGGTGCTCAGCCGTGAAGGGCAGCAGTTCAGTAACGTTGATTTCAAACAAGTAGACCGCTTCTGCAAGGTCGAAGGCTTCCATTACCTTGGGGTGCAGCTCCCCGATGACGCCGATTTCTTTATCATCAATGACAATGGCTGCCTGATGCGTTGGGTGAAAGCTTTCGTCATTACCCGGCTTGAAGCTGGCAGAAATGCCCAATTTCCCGAACAATCCCTCCAGCACAGCCTTGGCATCGAAGAAGTTCAGCGGCCCACCATCGCCGAGCCAGGATATATTGTTTCTGGACCCGCCGAGCAGGCCGCAAAGCACCTCAGGTTCATCGGGTAGCTCTTTTATTCTTGGCAGATAAATTTTGCCGAGCTCGAAAAGTCGGATACCGACTTCTTCATGTCTCCGGTTTGAGACCAGGATTGCCAGCAGATTGGCGCGCAGGTTGGGTCTTAGGTATTCCTGCTCTGCGGTCATGGGATTGGCCAGGCGGGCCGGCATCGGTTCAATCTTCTGGGTTTGAGGCTTGAGTCTGAGCAGCATTTCCAGGCTGGTGAGGGAATAGGTTATGGCTTCCTGAAAACCAAAGCCAACAAGTGTATCCCGTATCTTGCGTTCCAGGTCGAGCATGGACGCCGGACCGTGTGGCGGTATCGACTGACTCAGCATGGTCGTCGGGATTTTATCATAGCCGATAATGCGGGCGACCTCTTCAATGAGGTCAACTTCCTGTGTGATGTCGCTGCGCCAGTAGGGAGCGGTGGCTTTTATCTCGGTGCTTGAGGCACCGGGCTGGCATTCAAACCCCAGCGAGGTCAAAGTACTTATTATCTGGTCGGCGGTGAATTCCACGCCGAGGAGTTGCTTGGTCCGTTCCGTGGAGATAACGATTGGCTCCGGGTGTCGTTTTCCCGGGTAGGCATCCGCCACGCCTTTGGCAGCCTGGCCGCCACCGAGTTGCATTATCAACTGCGTGGCCCGTCTCAGCGCCGGCATGGTCAGTTCAGGGCGAATGCCCCGCTCGAAGCGCATGCAGGCTTCGCTGGGCAGAGACAGATGCTGGCCGGTATAGTGAATGCTGGCCGGGTTGAAATTGGCCGCCTCCAGCAGAATTGAGGTCGTGTCCTCGGTGACCTCACTGTTGGCACCGCCCATCACGCCGGCGATGGCTACCGCCCGCTCGGCATCGGCGATGACCAGCATGTTGCTGGAGAGCTTGCGCTCCGTGCCATCCAGACTGACAAGAATTTCACCCTCGGTGGCCCGGCGGACGATGATTTTCTTGCCTCGTATCAGCTCATAGTCGAAGGCGTGCAGGGGCTGTCCCAGCTCGAGCATAACGTAGTTGGTGACATCGACAATGTTATTAATCGGGCGCATGCCGCAGGCCAGGAGTCGCTGTTGCATCCATGGCGGGGACTCCCCGATTTTGACTCCGGTGATGAGGCTGGCGCAGTACCTGGGGCAGAGGTCGGCGTCAATGATTTCCACCGCGATGTTCTGGTCAATTGATGCGCCTGCTTCTTCGTAGGCTGCCTCATGTGCCTGGAGCTTCTGACTGGTTAATGCCGCCACCTCACTGGCGATGCCGATAACGCAGAGGCAGTCGGGCCGGTTGGGCGTTACATCCAGGTCGAGGACAGCGTCGCCGAGGTAATCGGCTAACGGTGCACCCACCGGCGCATCGGCGGGCAGAACTAAAATCTCAGTATGATTGTCCGAGATGCCGAGTTCCTTTTCCGAGCAGACCATTCCGCTCGACTCGACGCCGCGGATTTTGGCCGGCTTCAACTGGGTCATTTGTCCGGTGTGCCCGTCGATAAGCTCGGCGCCAACGCTGGCAAAAGCCACCTTATCGCCGATGTTGAGGTTCGGCGCACCGCAGACCACCGTCTGTTGCCCGGTGCCGAGGTCAACCGTGGGCAGGCGGAGGCGGTCGGCGTTGGGATGGGGATTGACCGCTGCAATCTGGCCGACCACAATATTATTCCATCTGCCGCCGATTACCTGTATCCCCTTGGCCTCAGTACCGGCCATAGTCAGCCGGTCCGCCACTTCTTCTGGCGTCAGATTGACGTCAACGAATTCCTTGAGCCACTTGAGCGGTACTTTCATCTTATCCTGTTAAAACTGTCTCAAAAATCTGAGGTCGTTACCGTAAAAAAGCCTGATGTCATCAATGCCGTAACGGAGCATGGGCAGGCGTTCGATGCCGATGCCGAAGGCGAAGCTGCTGTACGCGTCAGGGTCGATGCCGCCCCGCCGCAGCACCTCGGGATGGGTCATCCCGGCACCGAGTATTTCTATCCAGCCGCTGTGTCCGCAGAGCCGGCACCCTTTCCCGTTGCAGGTCAGACATTCTATGGCCATCTCAACACCGGGCTCAACGAAGGGGAAGAAATCGCAGCGGAAACGCACCTTTCTCTCCTCGCCGAAAAAGCGGCGGGCAAATTCGTAAAGCGTACCTTTAAGGTCGGCCATGGTGATACCCCTGTCCACGGCGACACCATCGATCTGGTGGAACATGGGAAGGTGGGTGGCATCCGTAGCTTCGTAACGATAGACCTTGCCCGGTTCGATTACCCTTATGGGTGGACTCATTTTTTCAATGACGCGTGCGGTCACCGCCGTGGTATGGGTGCGGAGGAGCATGTTGTACTCACCGCTCTCGGCCTTCGGCTCTACCCAGCAGGTCGACAAGGTATCGCGAGAAGGGTGTTCGTCGGGAATATTCAGGGCCTCAAAGTTATAGTAGTCCCACTCTACGTCCGGCCCTTCGACTATCTGAAAGCCCATGGAGGCAAAGATATCGTAAATTTCATTGAGGGTCTGTGTGATGGGGTGCAGACGACCGGTCGGCAGTGGGCGACTGGGCAGGGTGATATCAATGATTTCCCGCTGTGTTCCGGCAACCAGCTGTGTCTCTCGCAGGGCTTGTTCCTTCTCCTGCAGCCTGTTTTCCAGGTCAGCCTTGACCTGATTGGCCCGGGCACCAGCTGACTTTCTCTCTTCGAGGGGCAACGTGGCCAGGCTGCGCAGAATCTGAGTCAGGGGGCTCTTCTTGCCAAGGTAACGAACTCGCCATGATTCCAGCTCTTTAACGTCCTGTATCTTGTCCAGTTCCTGGAGCGCCTTTGTTTTCAGTTCGTCAAGCTGCTGTATCATTTTCCCGATACGGTCATTCCCTTGGTTTGGAAGGATAAATGAAGGATGGTGGCAAATGCCGATTGTTCCGTTTTGAACTTAAGCCTTCTCTCTCGCGGCGTTGACCAGATTGGTGAAAGCCTCTGGCTCTCTCGCGGCCATTTCGGCCAGCATCTTACGGTTTATGCCAATGCCGGACCTCTTCAGCAGGTTCATAAATTGACCGTACTTCAAGCCTTGGGCACGGCTGGCGGCATTAATCCGCAGAATCCACAGCTTTCTCATATCGCCTTTCCGCTCACGGCGGTGCTGGTAGGCGTAGCTCAAGGAATGCAGCATCGCCTCGTGGGCACGACGATAGAGGGTGTGCCGGGACGCCCTCTGCCCCTTGGTCATGGCGAGTATCTTTTTATGTCGGCGGTGGGTGGTAACCCCTCTTTTCACTCGTGGCAAGGAATGCCCCTCCTATCTAGCCAACCCCGTAGGGAATCAATCTTTTAATTCTGGTCCGGTCGGCGGAATGCAGCTCGATTTTACTATCGAAGAGCTGCTTTACCCGCTTGGCCTTGCGCCTTCGCAGGTGGCTCTTTGGGCCTTTGATGCGCATAATCTTTCCGTTGCTGGTGATATAGAAGCGGCTTTTCGCGCCTTTATGTGTTTTCAGCTTTGGCATCTTGAGTTTCCTTTATCTCTTCTTTGGCTTTCGCTTTGACAACCGGTGTCAGGATGATATTCATCCGTTTCCCTTCTGTAACAGGCTGCCTCTCTATGGAAGAACTATCGTCGAGTGCCTCTGTCATCCGTTGCAGCAGTTTCCAGCCCAGTTCCGGGTGTGTTATCTCACGACCCCGGAAAAGAACCGTTACCTTTACTTTATCACCGTCAGCCAGCAGTTTTCGTGCTTTCCTGGCTTTAGCCTCGAAATCATGAGTGCCAATCTTGGGTCGCAGCCGTATTTCCCTGAGCAAGGAGACTTTCTGGCTCTTTCTCATCTCCTGCTCTTTCTTTGCCTGCTGATATTTGTACTTTCCATAGTCCAGCAGGCGACATACCGGGGGGACGGCGGCCGGGGCGACTTCTACCAGGTCAAGGTCATGCTTTCGGGCGGTCTCCTGTGCCTGACTCAAGGGCATAATTCCTAACTGCTCCCCCTTCTCCCCCACAACACGAACTTCCTGAGCTCTGATCATCTGGTTGATGCGCAGTTGTTTAATTATGTCCTTATCTACCTCCTTCAAGCACGGGTATTATACGTTGAAGAACTATATCATATTATAAGTCAATAATCAAATTCAGAGAAGTATTGAACCATCTTAACCCGTCAATTTGACTTACCACCACCGCTCTCAATGTCTATCGCCCGGCTGGCAATGGCCGATTTAACGGTCTCCTTAAAATGCTCCAGGGACTGGGCAGCGCTCTGCTCGCCGCTGCGCAGGCGAATGGATACAGTTTTGGTCTCCACCTCCCTGTCACCCACCACCAGCATGTAGGGGATTTTTTCCAGCTGTGCCTGCCGAATTTTGGGATTGATTCGTTCCGCCCGGGCATCAACCTCGGCGCGAATGCCCTCATTTTTGAAGTCAGTCTCAATCTGGTAGGCATAATCGAGGTGACGGTCGGCCACGGGGATTACCCGTACCTGAACCGGCGCCAGCCAGACCGGGAAAGCGCCCCCATAATGTTCCAGCAGGGTGGCCAGAAAGCGCTCCATGCTGCCGAGCACGGTGCGGTGCACCATGACCACCGGGTGCTTCTTGCCATCCTCACCAATGAAGGTGACATCAAATCGCGGGGGTAGATTGAAGTCGACCTGAATGGTCGGGCCCTGCCATGCCTTCCCCAGCGCGCTTTCAAATTTAATGTCGATTTTCGGGCCGTAGAAGACACCTTCTCCCGGGTCAACTTTATAGTCGCGACCCGACCGCTCGAGCGCCTTGCGCAGGGTTTCGGTGGCCTCATCCCAGGTTTCCACCGTGCCGGCGTATTTCTCGGGCCTGGTGGAGAGAAGGAGTTGATAGTTCTGGAAATCGAAGGTGTCAATCATGAAGAGGGCGAGGTCAAGGACGCCAACGACCTCGTCCTCCAATTGGTCGGGTCGACAGAAAATATGGGCGTCGTCTTGAGTGAAACCTCTGACGCGGGACAGTCCGTGGAGCACGCCGGAACGCTCGTAACGGTACACGGTACCGAGTTCCGCATAGCGCAGGGGAAGGTCACGGTAGCTGCGCAGCCTGGTCTTGTAAATGGCGATGTGCCCCAGGCAGTTCATCGGCTTGAGGATGTACTCCTGCCCCTCGACGTCCATCGGGCTGTACAGGTAATCTTTATAGAATTCAAGATGTCCGCTGGTCCGCCACAGGTCGATGCGGGCGATGTGCGGTGTATAGACGAGGTCATAGCCACGTTTGGCATGTTCATCCTTCCAGAAGTCTTCAATGACACGGCGGATGACGGCTCCCTTGGGGTGCCAGAGGACAAGGCCGGGGCCATATTCATCCTGAATGCTGAACATATCGAGCTCTTTGCCCAGCTTGCGATGGTCTCTCTTGGCGGCTTCTTCCAGTCGTTTCAGATGTTCCTCTAATGCCTCCTCGGTGTCAAAGGCAACGCCGTATATCCGCTGTAGCATCGGGCGGTGCTCATCGCCTCGCCAGTATGCCCCGGCGACGTTGAGCAGTCTGAAAGCCTTGATTTCTCCGCTTGATTTCACGTGAGGGCCGCGACACATATCCAGGAACGAGCCCTGCTGGTAGAGGCTCACCTTCTCATCGGGCAGCTCTTCAATCAGTTCCAATTTGTAGGGCTGTGAGGCGAGAATCTGCTTTGCCTCTTCTCTATTTACTTCCTTCCGGATAAATGGTGTGTCGGAAGCGATGATTTTTTTCATCTTGTTCTCGATAACCGGCAGGTCATCCGGACCGAGGGGGCGCGGTAAATCAAAGTCGTAATAAAAACCGTCCTCAATGGCCGGACCGATGCCGAACTTGGCATCAGGGAACATGGACTGGACCGCTTCCGCCATAACGTGGGAAGCGGAGTGCCGCATGGTCTCCAGATTCTGTTCTCTTTCCTGGTCTGCCGTCGAAACCACTTTTAGAACCTGTCCTTTATAATGAAAACCTCTCACCCATCTTTGGGACGAGAGGCTTGGCCCATCCCTAGCTGTCCATCAGCCCTATTATACCAGCGACTTTCTACGAGTGCAAACGCTCTTGATAAATAAGTGCCAATTTGCCTCCCGATGTGGCAAACCGCTATAATGCCGAGTATCCACATGATAAAACGAGTATTCCCCATTCTAGCCCTGGCCTTATTTTCTTCCATGCTGGGCGCCGGCATTGTCGTCCCGCTTCTACCGCTTTATGCCGAAAGCATGGGGGCAACCGGCCTCTGGCTGGGGTTTATCTTCGCCGCCTTTTCTATCTCCCGCACCCTGTTCACACCGGTCTTTGCTCGGCTCTCCGACCGCAAAGGTCGGAAGCTGTTTCTCTGCATTGGCCTTTTCACCTACGCTCTGATTTCCTTCATATTTGTCCTGGCCACCGATATCTACCAGCTGGTCTTGATACGCCTGGTGCACGGCGTGGCTGGTGCCATGATTATACCCATTGCGCAGGCATATATTGGTGACCTTTCTCCCGAAGGCGAGGAAGGGAAATGGATGGGGTACTCAAATGCCGCTTTTTTCAGCGGTTTCGGTTTCGGGCCGCTCATGGGTGGGGTACTCGCCACCCAGTGGGGGATGGACCTCGCCTTCATTGCCATGGGTGTGCTTAACTTGCTCGCCTTTTTCATCGCGGCCATTCTGCTGCCCCGCAGCGATTTAAGAAAGCTGGCAGCAGCTCCAACACTGTCTTTCCTGGATATGCGCCATAGCAGCACCATGGTCGGTCTTTTCAGCTTCCGCCTGGCAATCGCGCTGGGCAGGTCTTCTTTTTTCACCTTTTTACCGCTGTTTGCCGCCATGAGCCTCGGCCTGCCGGCGAACCTTATCGGTATCCTGATAGCGGTTCACGTCCTCCTGATGTCAGCACTCGGAGTTCTGGGAGGGAGAGTAGCCGACATCTTTAATCGGCGGGCACTGGTGGTTATCGGGTCTATCGTGACTTTCGCCTATCTGTTTTTGGTGCCAATGTCATCCAGCTTCTCGACGCTGCTGGTACTGTGTACTCTGGGCAGTATCGGCAGTGCCGTCGCCACGCCGGCGGCCATGGCGATGACGGTGGAGGAGGGGAGAAAATACGGCATGGGCTCAGCCATTGCTGCCATCACGATGGCGATGAGCATAGGCATGGCGGTGGGGCCAATTCTGAGCGGCGCTATTGTTGACCTTATAAATATCAACGCCGCGTTCTATTTCAACGCCGGTCTGGCCCTGGTGGGCGCCGGTTTATTCGTGTGGTTTACACGGTCAAGGTAGAGAGGAATCACCGTGCCGTTGACCGGAATCGGCGGTTGACATAACTGACCAGGAAAAGGAGCACACCGCTTATCAGCAACGCTCCCAAATCCAGATACTTGACGGCGAATAGTTTGCTGATGAGGCCCACTGTACCACCACCGATAAGCGCCGCCAGTGCTCCGGCAGGAGTAACCTTCAGACGGTTCCTGAAAAAACCAGCGAGCACGGGTAAAATCACACCCGACGTATATATCGTGTAGGCAAAGAGAAGGGCGCTGATAACCCCCTTGAGCATTAATGCCACGACTAGTGCACATATACCCAGCAATACTATTGCCAACCTGGAACGCGGCAGAATGTTTTTCTGACTCGTTGCCGGTCGGAATCGCCCGATTATGTCTATGCTCAATATGGTGCTGGCGCTTAATAAGGTGGTATCCGCCGAGGACATCACGGCGCAGAGTAAGGCAGCCAGGACTATACCGCTCAGGAGCGGCGAAAACAATTCGCTGATTACCGTGGGAAATGCCTGCTCGGGCGCAATATCTGGGAACAGCGCAGCGGCGCCCATGCCGATGACGGTAATGGCGAAGGCCAGGGGGATGATAAGAGCCGCGGTCCACAGTGTGGCCGTCTTTGCTACCCCGTCATCCCGGGCACAGAAGATGCGGGAATACATGTCTGGCCCGACCACATAGGTCAGGCCAACGAGCAGCAGGAGGGTTATCAGAGCAGCACCGTCAAACTGCGTGCTCAACGGAAAGGCAAACCGCTCGGCGGGCAGTGAGCTTTGCAGTCCTTCCCATCCTCCCAGCCTGGTCAGGAGCAGGGCCAGGCCAACAAAGATGCCGACGAAAATAATCACAGCCTGTAATAAATCGGTGCGGATGACGGCATGTTGCCCGCCCAGTACCGTATAGGCGACGAAGATAACGGTGAAAATTACCATCCACATAGCCGGGCTGCCGGTAACCAGGATGCCCATTATTTTCCCGGCGGCGATAATCTGGGCGGCAATAATCCCTATCCAGGCAACGACAATGAGAATGGAGGCAGCCAGCGCCATCCGTCGGTCATATTGCTTTTCCACCAGTTCGGGAAGGGTATAAAGCGCCAGCTTCCTGACTTTCCGGGCAAAAAAGAGCCCCAGGAACACCAGGCCGATACTGCCCACCAGCAACCACCATGCCCCGGTCAATCCCTGTTTAAAACCCAGCCCCGCCATGCCGATGGTGGCTGAGCCACCGATGATGGTAGCCAGCAGCGAGCCAACGATGAACGGGGAAGAATTTTTTCTGCCGGCAACAAAAAAATCATCGACCTCTCTGGCCTTCCGACGGCTCGCCACACCAATGGCGAGCATCACCAGGAAATAAAGGGAGATGATTACCAGGCCGGTCATAAGTGGCTTGCGCCTTTCGTTCTCATAAGGACTTATCGCTCGCTATAATGTAAAACTGGCTTGCTGGAGTAAAAAGGGTTGGTAATAAGAAGGAAGAGACCTCAACCGCTTTAAAATATCGTTATTTCCTCGGCTTTTCCAGGCCGAGGAGCGCAATTTCAATGGATTGCCCGCATTTGGAGCAGGTAATATTGAGCGTTATCGGCTGCTGCATTACCCGTTCGGCAACGGCAGTAACCATGGAGTCGATGTTGTCCAGGCGCTGGTCCAGCATATCCAGGCGCTTGTTCATGCGCTCGATATCTGCTTTGGTATCTTCAGCCACCGAAGCGGATTTCCTGTCCTGCGCCAAATCAAGGCCTCCCAATGCGTTTGATTAACTAATTATACGTACCAGAGGATAATATGTCAAAACCGCATTCCCCCATATTGATTTATAAAGGCGATGGATGTATAATTTCAAAACCAAAAGGTGTGAACGTCGAACGTTAGGTAAGGAGGGAGTCAGATGCCTGAGGAGGAAGTCGGACAGGTAAGCGATTTCTTTGCTCATCCGGTGGTCGCCGGCATTGAGCTCACCGGCACGCTAAAGGTGGGTGACCAGATACACATCAAGGGGCACACTACCGACCTCGAAATGACAGTGAACTCAATGCAGATCAACAATGTAGACGTCACTGAAGCCAAACGTGGCGATTCCGTCGGAGTGAAGGTGACAGAACGGGTACGAGGCGGTGACCAGGTCTATAAAGTCACCACCTGATTGATTTCGCTGGTTACTGACCGATACCGGCGAATCAACATTGGCATGCCTGCTGGTGAAACTAGCCCATGGATTTAAGCAGGTTCGCCGTCTCAATGGCGCTGACTGCAGCGTCAAATCCTTTGTTGCCCGCTTTTGAACCGGCGCGTTCTATGGCTTGCTCGAGCGTCTCCGTGGTGAGGATGCTGTTGATGACCGGCACCCCGGTCTCAAGGCTGACGCGGGCTATACCCTTGGTGGCTTCCGAAGCAATGTATTCCCAGTGAGGTGTACCGCCGCGGATGACCGCTGCCAGACAGATAACGGCGTCGTACTTTTTGGACTGGGCCATTTTCTGGGCAATGAGCGGGATTTCAAATGAACCCGGCGTCCAGGCGACTTCGATGTCGGCCTCGTTGACGCCGTGGCGGAGCAAAGCGTCCTGCGCTCCGTCCAGCAGTCTTCGGGTAAAGAACTCGTTGAAGCGGGAAACAATGAGGCCGAACTTGAGCCCTTTGCCCAGCAGTGAGCCTTCATAACTTTTACCCATAGTTTTCTCCTTTACAGGGATTAATCACGGCTTTCGGGATTTGTCTTGGTCAGTTTCAGAGTATGTCCCAGCTTTCTCTCTTTCGTTTCCAGATAGTGCGTGTTAAACGGGTTCGGTACGGTGATAATCGGCACGGTCTCCAGCACCTTGAGCCCGTAGCTCTCCAGCCCGATTACTTTCTTGGGGTTGTTGGTGAGCAGGCGGATATTGTGCAGTCCCAGCTCGGCCAGAATCTGAGCACCAACACCGTAATCCCGCAGGTCCGGGGCAAAACCGAGCGATAGATTGGCCTCTACGGTATCCATTCCCTTGTCCTGAAGGGCGTAGGCGCGGATTTTGTTGTGGATGCCGATGCCCCGTCCTTCCTGCCTCATATAGAGAAGGACACCGCGGCCTTCCTCGGCGATGCTTTTCATCGCTATATTTATCTGTTCTCCACAGTCGCAGCGCAGGCTGCCGAATACCTCGCCGGTAAGGCACTGGCTGTGCACTCTGACCAGCACCGGTTCATCGGTGGCCACGTCCCCCATCACCAGGGCGATGTGTTCATCGGGGTCGATATTACTCCGGTAGGCGATGGCGGTGAAGTTGCCGTACGGCGTGGGCAGCTTGGCTTCGGCCACACGGTGTACCAGCCTTTCATGACGGAAACGGTAGGCAATGAGGTCGGCCACGCTCACGATTTTAATATCAAAACGTTTGGCCATTAGTTTGAGCTGGGGCAATCGGGCCATGGTGCCATCTTCATTCAATATCTCGCAGATAACTCCGGCGGGGTAGAGGCCAGACAGTCTGGCCAGGTCAACGATGGCTTCCGTGTGCCCGGCGCGTACCAGGACGCCACCATCTCGGGCACGCAACGGGAACATATGCCCCGGGCGGACAATGTCCTCGGGCTGCGTGGCGGGGTCAAGCACAGCTTTAATCGTCTCCGCGCGGTCGGTCGCCGAAATGCCGGTGCTCACCCTGTGCTTGGCTTCAATGGATACGGTAAACGCGGTGGTGAATTTGGAGGTATTTTGCTCCACCATTATGGGGATTTGCAGTTCATCAAGGCGATTCCCAGTGATGGGCAGGCAGATAAGCCCCCGACCATGCCTGGCCATGAAGTTGATGGCATCGGCGGTCACCATCTCCGCCGCCATGGCGAGGTCGCCCTCGTTCTCCCGGTCCTCATCATCGACGATAATGAGGCACTTGCCCGCTCTGATGTCCTCAATTGCTTCCGGAATCGTGGCCAAACCGGTACTCATCTCCGCTCCATTGACTCGTTATCCGATGGTGAAGCCGTGCTCAATCAGAAATTCCGCAGTCAATCCGCTGGCCTGCGGCTGGGTGAACTGCGCCGTGTACTTGGCGATGATATCCACTTCAAGGTTAACCACATCGCCCACTTTTCTGCTGCCCAGAGTGGTATTCCGGCGCGTATACTCAACCACGGAGACTCCAAAAGAGCTAATGTTCTTCTCCGTTATGGTCAGGCTGATGCCGTCAACCGCGATAAACCCCTTTGGCGCGGTGTAGCGCATGACCTCGGGCGGGGCTTCGAACCGGAAAAGGAGCGCGTCTCCTTCCCATTCCAGTGAGACAATGTGGCCAACATCATCTATGTGCCCCTGAACCATATGCCCGCCAAGCCGACCACCCAGCACCATCGGTCGCTCCAAGTTAACACTGTCTCCGGCTTTAATCAACCCGAGGTTGGTACGCTTCAAGGTCTCCGGCATGACGTCAACGGAGAACGAAGCGCGGTCGAAATCGGTGACCGTCAGGCAGGCGCCGTTTATGGCGATGCTGTCGCCCGGCTTCATTCCGTCAATGACCTGCGGCGCAGAAATGACCAGCTTTGTCATCGAAGCCGATAAGACCTTGCCTACCTCTTCTATTATGCCGGTGAACATGGCTTTTCCTTAACATAAAATTTGAATTATCGCCATTTTAACATTTTTACTATCGGAAATGCAACAGCCAGATTTGGTTCAGGGGGGTGTTAGCAGGCTAGTCAATACTGTAGGCTACCTGTACGGATAACCTGATTTCGGTTTCCCCCGGACTGATTGAGGTAGGCGCTGCCGCCGGTGCCGGCATTGGTGCTCCAGCATAGAACTCGCGCACCACCGGCATGGAAGCCCCGCTCTCGCTGATATAGGTTGGTCTGCCCAGCTTAACCTTGCCCAGGTCGGCCAGCTGCTCCGCCCTGGCCTTGGCATCGGCCATGGCCAGTTCACGGGCTTCTTCATAATAGACAGACGGGTCATCCACGGTAAAGCTGATGCTGTTGACCTTGATATAGTCACCGCCAGCCCGGGCTACCGCGTCAATGACAGTTCCCGTATCCTCCACGTTCCTGACCTTGACGGTCACCATGTTGGTGACCCGATAGCCGACCAGTACTTCTCGGCCATCCTTTTCCGACCATCTCCTTACCGGGTAGATGCTGAACTGCTGCGTTTTGATGTCCTTCTCGGCAATGCCGGAGTTATC
The DNA here is from genome assembly GCA_018829775.1 of Chloroflexota bacterium. Lineage (NCBI taxonomy): Bacteria > Bacillati > Chloroflexota > Chloroflexota bacterium. Next base: position 44,242 of record JAHJTL010000097.1, read on the forward strand.
GAGCTCATCAATCACCGCCGTCATGACAGTCGCTGCGTAGCTTTGTGCCTCGGCAACACTGCTCGACTGCACTTCCACACCCAGGCTGAGGATGGCGACATCCGGAACAACGCTGACCTTTCCCTCCCCGGTGACCCAGATGCCGTTGTTCTGCAGGTTGATTGTGCCGCCCAAGGCAGACTGGGCTTTGGGCGTTACCGATGGTGGCGAGAGCGATTCACACCCCACCAGACCGAGAATAATGCTCGGGAGCACCAGAGAAAGAACAATCAAGGATTTCCAGCTCATTGATTACCACCTTGTAATTTGAGTTTGTCTATTAAAAAGTATATCGAATAAAAGGGGGAAAATCAAGGCGACGCTATTCAGTGCGCTGGAATCACAGTGCCTTCGTCGTTCCGTCAGAGTTGAAAAGGAACTTCCTGGCCCACAGGGAAACGTAGACCAGACCGATAAGCACGGGCACTTCAATAAGGGGGCCGACCACCGCGGCCAGTGCCTGCCCGGAATTGATGCCGAACGTGCCCACGGCAACGGCGATGGCCAGTTCAAAGTTGTTGCTGGCGGCGGTAAAGGATATGGTCGCTGTCTGTGAATAGGCGAACCTCAAGGCCCAGGAAATGAGATATGAGACGCCAAACATGAGCAGAAAATAAGCCAGCAGGGGAACGGCGATGCGCAGCACATCCATGGGCAGGGTTACGATGTATTCGCCTTGTATGGAGAACATGACGAAGATGGTAAACAGCAGGCCGACCATGGCTGTGGGGCTGAGGCGGGGGGCAAAGACCTGGTCAAACCAGGTTCTGCCTTTGTAGCGTAGGACGGAAAAGCGGGTGATGATGCCGGCGACAAGCGGGATACCGAGGAATATGAGGACGCTTTTGGCGATGTCCCACATGGATACCCTGACGATGGTGGCCTCGTCGCCGCTGAGCCATGATGAGGCGATGGTGATGTAGAAATAGGCCAGCACGGAATAGAAGAGCATCTGGAAGATGGAATTCAGGGCGACCAACACCGCGCAGTATTCATTATCTCCTTCCGCCAGCAGGTTCCAGATGAGCACCATGGCGATGCACCGCGCCAGCCCGGTGATGATCAGTCCCTCGCGGTACTCCGGGTAATCTTGAAGGAACAGCCAGGCAAGGCCAAACATGATGACTGGGCCGATGAGCCAGTTCAGGATGATGGAGACGCCGAACATCTTCCAGGCCTGGGCGACCTTTGACAGCTCCTCGTACCTGACCTTGGTCAGTACGGGGTACATCATCCAGAGCAGGCCGATGGCGATGGGCAGCGAGACGGTATCGATGCGCAGGACATCGAATATAGTGGCTATTTCGGGGAAGAGGTAACCCATGCCCACCCCGAGCGCCATGGTAAGGAAAATCCAGACGGGAAGAAAACGGTCGATTACGGAAAGGCGGCCGGCAACATTGGCTGATGCGCCGCTAGTCATGTGGTTTCCCTTTCTGTGCTGGTGTGCAGCCCGGTCCGGTGCGTTTTGCCAGTTTCAGCCTGCGCCTGTCTTCGGTCAGCGTTTCGTTCTCGATAGGGTGGTGTTGCAGTAACTGAGCAAGACGCGTGGCGTAGCGATTTGCCGTCTCCCGGTCTATGGAATACAGGACCCACAGTCCATTGCGCTGTGTTTTCAGCAGACCGGCGTTCTGCAGGATGCCAAGGTTACGTGAGGCCCTGGTCTGGGAGATATCGAGTGCCTGCATCACTTCACAGACACAGCACTCCCGTTCCAGAAGCAGGTGGAAAATCCTGAGGCGGGTCTCATCGGACAGGGCCTTCATTAACTGAATGAAATCTCGCATGATAAAAAACCAAAATATATGATTATATGCGCATTTCCGCTTATATTTTACGATTTAATTTCATGTCCGTCAATGAAAATGGGTATTGGGCCGTCTTGCCGACGTTCAAAAGCGCCGAGGTGAAATGTTATAATGAGACGATGGATATCCTTGCCGACCTCAATCCTGCGCAGCGGGAAGCCGTTGAGATGATAAGCGGGCCGGTGCTGATTCTGGCCGGGCCCGGGAGCGGCAAGACAAGGGTCATCACCCACCGTATTGCCTATCTAATCAAGGTCTGTGGAGTCAGTCCGCACCGCATCATGGCGGTCACTTTCACCAACAAGGCGGCCCGGGAGATGGAGGAGCGCCTGCGGAAGCTGGTGCGCAGCTCCGTTGACGAGTTGACCATCGGGACCTTCCACGCCATCTGCGCCCGTATCCTGCGCCGTGATGGTAAAGCTGTTGGCGTCAATCCCGGCTTCGTTATATACGACGCCGAGGACCAGATGACCCTGGTTAAACGTAGCCTTCAGGCGCTTGAACTCGACCCCAAGCAGTATAACCCTCGGTCGATTCTCTCGGCGATAAGCGCGGCGAAAAGTCGACTCTGGACGCCGGAGGAGTACCTGAAACATCGACACAGCTACTTCGATGAGATCGTCCAGCGCGTCTACGAGCGCTATCAGCAGTTCCTCACCGAGAGCAACGCGCTCGACTTCGACGACCTCCTGTTCAAGGTGGTGCACCTCTTCCGAAATAATGTTTCGGTGCTTTCACGCTACCAGTCGCGCTACCTGCACCTTCAGGTGGACGAGTTTCAGGATACCAACCTGGTCCAGTACGAGCTGATGAAACATCTGGCCGGGAAGTACCGCAATCTATGTGTCGTGGGCGACCCTGACCAGTCTATTTATGCCTGGCGCTTTGCCGACCTTAGAAACATACTTAACTTTGAAAAAGATTACCCCGAAGCGAAGATAATCCTGCTGGAGCAGAACTACCGCTCCACCAAAATGATCCTGGAGACGGCCAGCTACGTCATCTCGGCCAACCAGCAGCGCAAGCCCAAGGGGCTGTGGACGGAAAACGAGACGGGGTTGCTGCCCGAGATCGTGGAGACCTATACCGAGCAGGAGGAGGCGCAGTTTGTGGTCAATGAAATCGAGGAGCTGGTGGGGCGAGGGGAGTTCAGTCGGGGCGACTGTGCCATAATGTACCGCACCAATGCCCAGTCGCGCGTCCTCGAGGAGGCGTTTGTTCGCTACGGCGTGCCCTACAAGCTGGTGGCCGGGACACGATTCTACGAGCGACGAGAGGTCAAAGATGTCATCGCCTACCTGCGACTCATTCTTAATTCAAGCGATAGCGTCAGCCTTCTACGTATCATCAATGTGCCCCAGCGCGGCATCGGGCAGCGGACGGTAGCCGAGCTGTCTCAATGGGCAAGGGCGCGGGCCATCGCCGAGTACCGGGCCCTGCAGTTGCTCGTCGGGCAGAAGGAAGGTGACGCCAAAGAGCACCGACCGACCTTTAATTCTCGTGCCGAGCGGGCGCTGACCGGCTTCGTCGCTTTAATGGAGGATTTCATTGCCAAAAGCAGAGATATGAACCTGGTCGACCTGTTCGACCGTGTCGTGGAGCGTTCCGGCTACCGGGAATACCTCCAGAATATGACTGACGGTGAGGACCGCTGGGAGAATATATTGGAACTGCGCACCGTGGCCCAGGATTATCGCGATTTGCCACCTCTTGAGGGCCTTTCCGCCTTTCTGGAAGGGGTGACGCTGGTGTCCGACGTCGACAGCTTCGATGAGCGGGTCGATGCCGCCACGCTGATTACCCTGCATCAGGCAAAGGGGCTGGAATTCCCGGTGGTGTTCATCGTGGGCATGGAGGACGGCATCCTGCCCCATATCAGGTCGTTCGACGACCCCGACCAGATGGAGGAGGAGAGGCGACTCTGCTACGTCGGCATCACGCGGGCCAAAAAGCATGTCTATCTGGTGCGCGCCTTCCGTCGCAGCTTCATGGGCAGCAGCAACATCAATCAGCCGTCGCGCTTCCTGCAGGATATCCCGCCGCACCTGATATCCGGTGGGGAGCGATGGCGCGGCGAGGACAGCGAGCTGGCCACGGCCATGTATTCCTGGAACCGGATGGCGGTGCCGCGACCGGAGCTCCCCGAACTGAGCCTCGGCGACCATGTTCACCACCCGCAGTTCGGGAAAGGGGTGGTGGTGAGCTATAAACCGGTGAAGGACGACGTTGAGGTGGTGGTGGCCTTCGATGGGGCGGGGATAAAGAAACTTTTGCTCAGCTTTGCTAATCTGGAGAAGGCGGAATAATTAATCGAAAACTATTGACAGTATACACGGTATCGTGTAAAATAGTAATAACATGTCCATAAAAATCCTGGACAAAAAGGTCATTTCCCAGATCGCTGCCGGCGAGGTGGTGGAGCGGCCGGCCTCGGCGGTGAAGGAGCTGGTGGAGAACGCGCTCGATGCCGGGGCGAGCCAGATAGCCGTTGAGGTTCGAGGCGGTGGCACCAGCCTCATCCGGGTCATGGACAACGGCGCCGGCATACCATCGGATGAAGTAGAACTGGCGTTTGAGCGCTACGCCACGAGCAAGATAATCGACCTGGCGGATTTGCAGTCGATTGCCACCCTCGGTTTCCGAGGGGAAGCCCTGCCCAGCGTTGCCGCGGTGGCGCAGGTGGATATCCTGACCAGTGCCGCCGGCGAGGCAACGGGCACCTATATCAGCGTCCAGGAGGGGAAAGTGTCGGTTCGGAAGAGCCAGGCCCGACCCCAGGGGACGACGGTAACCGTGCGCGACCTTTTCCGCAATGTACCGGCGCGACGTAAATTCCTCAAGTCGGTGCCCACCGAGAACGGCCACATCGCTAACGTGCTCAGCCAGTACGCCCTCGCCTACCCCAAGGTCGGCTTTGCCCTTTTCCTTGAGGGGAAAAAGGCGCTGGGCACGGTGGGGAGGGGTCGACTCATCGACAGCATCATCGAGGTGTACGGCGCGGAAGTCGCCCGACATATGCTGGAAGTTCCGGAGAGCGGGTGGGGGAGCGGAGAGGCGCAGGTCGGCGTTACCGGGATGATCGGCTCGCCGTCGATAAGTCGCTCCAGTCGTGGCTACCTGAGTTTCTTCATCAATCGACGCTGGGTGAGCAGTCGACTCCTCGCCTGGTCGGTGACGGAGGCGTACCACGGGCTACTGCCTCAGGGGAAGTACCCGGTGGCGGCGCTCGCCATTTCGCTGCCAGCGTCAGAAATCGATGTCAACATCCACCCCGCCAAGAGCGAGGTGAAGTTCCAGCACGAGCACCAGGTGTTTACCGCCGTCCAGAAAGCGGTGCGACAGACGCTGATTGCCCAGACGCCGGTGCCGCGCATTGAGGAGGTGGCTGTGACCTATGGCGCCCCCTCGCGACAGGCGGAAATCGACTGGTCGCGTATCGTGGCCAGCCAGGGAGTTGCCAGCCGCCCATTTGAAACACCGCAGCCGCTAACCGTCGCATTGCCGGTGCTGCGAGTTCTCGGGCAGCTGATGGGCAGCTACGTTGTGGCCGAGGGGCCCGACGGCCTGTATCTCATCGACCAGCATGCGGCGCACGAGCGCATTGTTTTCGAGAAGGTGAAGGAACAGCGCTCGAAGAATGAAATCGAGGTGCAGGGCCTGCTCGAACCGGTGCCCTTCGAAGTCACGCCGCAGCAGGAAGTCGTTATGAAGTGGCAACATCAGGCTCTGGCCGAATTCGGCTTCTCGCTGGAGCCGTTTGGCGACCGCACCTATCTGGTCCGGTCGGTGCCGCTGGCGCTGAGCGGGGGCGACTGGCCCGGGACGCTGCGGGAGCTGCTGGATTCGGGGGAGGCGGGCGACTGGGAGGAGAGGGTTGCCGTTTCCATCGCCTGCCACAGCGGCGCGGTGAAGGCGAACCAGGTATTGAGCGACGACGAAATGCGGGCGCTGGTGCGGCAGCTGGAGAAGACGGCCGTGCCCCACACCTGCCCCCACGGCCGACCCACGTTAATCCATATCGATGCCGCGCAACTGCGACGGGAGTTCGGGCGGGGATAGAAGTATTATGACTCTACCTCCTGAGGCTTCTGCAGCAGTTCCCAGCGCACCATGCCGTCCTCGATAAGCTGGCGGATTTTTCGCTCCTGAGGGGTGAGCTGCGCGCTCCGACCGGACTTTATCTCCATGATGACGATTTCCTCCGGCTCGCCGCGGGAAAGGCCCGGGAAAACGATTAAATCTATCGGGCTGCCGATGAAGCGGGCTTCGGTGGGGTCATATTTGAACTCGGGAAGGTAGGGCGCCATCTGTTCGGTGAACTTGCCCCCCAGCACCGCCCGACTCTGTGTCACAGCCTCGCGGACCGCCTTTTCCCTTTCCTCTTCCCACTTCAACCACACCTCTTCCTGCCAGTGCCTGAACTTATTTTCATATCGGTAGCGGGTGGTGAAGTACACGAGCAGGATACCCAGAATCGCGGCGACGGTTATTATGACAATGACTAGGGCAACGACATCCATGGCAAACCTCCCCGAATCTTATAGGTATACCGGATATTGTCAATGCTGAAGGTGATAGGCGCTTTTATTCGTATTATATATACCTTGGTTAGCTCGTCGGCTGCTGGCTGCTGCCCGGCTTTATCAGCGGAACTTTGGCGGCGCACAGCGGGCACTCTTCGGGATGGTAGGCAACCGTGGCGGCGCGGTGGCAGCTGAAGAGGGGAAAGCCGAAGTCCTGCGCCTGCTCGGAACGGTCGACCAGCACGCCGATGCCGATGATATTACCACGTAATTTTTTGACGGCAGCGATAACCTCGCGGATGGAGCTGCCCGTGGTCAGGATGTCATCAACGATAAGCACCCGTTCATCGGGGTTTACCGTGAAGCCTCGACGGAAGCTCCTTTCCTCGCCTTCTTTCTCGGCGAAGATACCGCAGACGCCCAGCTGTCGGGCGACCTCAAAGGCGAGGATGATGCCGCCGGTGGTCGGCCCGGCAACGACCTGCACATTCTGGCTGCGGAAGTGGTCGGCGATCATCCGGCAGAGTTGCTCGGTATAGTTGGGAAATTGCAGGACGCGGAATTTCTCCCAGTAAACAAGGGAGTGAAGTCCGGAGGTGAGCAGGAAGTGGCCTTTGAGCAGAGCCCCTGATTTCTGAAAAATCTCTTCCGTTTTGTCGACCATTCATACATCCAGGCAGGTATCAGCCTACCTATTTATATATATATTGTTGCACCAGGTATGAATTTATCAGGCTTACCAGCTGGTCTGACAGCGAGTGTTCTGGCACCAGTCCCCATATCGGTGGCGGCCAGATGGTAACCCAGGCTTTGCCGATGATGTTCTGGCGCGGGACCACCCAACCATTGTGCGAGTCATTGCTTTGATTGCGATTGTCGCCGAGAACGAAATAATTGTTTGCCGGTATCTTTTGCTTGGTGAGTGGGTAACTGGGCGGGCTCTTGATATAGGGCTCTTTCAATTCTATCCCGTTCACATAGACCGCGCCGTCTTTGACCTCCACCGTGTCCCTGGGCAGAGCAATGATGCGCTTGATGAATTCGCCCTTCTCACCGTTGCTCGGCTTGAAGACGATAACATCGCCTCTTTCCGGCTCGTGTATCCGATAGGCGACCTTGCTCACCAGGATACGCTGGCCGGTGTGAAAGCTCGGCTCCATGCTGATGCCGAGGACAATGACGGTGTCAATGGTGAAACGCAATAAGAAGAAAATGGACAGAGCGAGTACGACGGTGATTATAAGTTCCCGGAAAAAAGCTTTCATTGTCTGCTTACTCCTGGTTTCCGTCCAATTATAGCCTATTTACGCTTCGCTTGCCAGTTCCACCTATTGCGTTGTACTGAGCCAGAGTCTTTCCCCGTCAGTGGTAAATTCTATCGTGCCGTGGCGGTCAGTGCGGTAGATATTATCGGTACCGAGCTGCTGCTCAAGCTTTGCAATGACATCCGGGCGCGGGTGGCCGAATTTATTTTCGGCGCCAACGGATATCACCGCAATCTGCGGGTCGACCGCGGATAGAAATTCCCGGGTGGTGGAAGTATCGGAGCCATGATGGGCAACCTTCAATACGGTGCTGTCTAAAGCTGCTCGCCGAGCTGTAAGCTGTAATTCCGCTTCACTCCGTATATCGCCGGTAAGCAGGAAACTGACCCGGCCGGCCCTCAGGTGCAGGACCAGGCTGTTATTGTCTATGTCGGCATCCGCGTTTTGCAGGGTGTCCCGGGGGTGGAGCACCGTGAGCGTCGCCTCGGACAGAGCAATCTGCTGTCCGGCCCGGGCTGTGGTCTTCATAATCCCTCTTTCCATAATCAATCTCTGCCATTCCTCATATGATGGCGAATCACCGTCAAGACCCGGGTCGAGCACATTTTCCACGCGGAAACGTTTCAACACCTCAACCAGGCCGGCGAGGTGGTCCTGGTCGGGATGGGTCAGGATAACCAGCTCTATGGTCCTGTCCCAGAAGGGCATCTGCCTGCCGAGTTCCAGGTTTATCGCCTGTGGACTGGGACCGCCATCAATCAACACCTGCCGGGTTCCCTGCTGTATCAGGATAGCGTCGCCCTGTCCCACATCCAGAAAGCTGACGTGTAACCTGTCATCGGGCATGGCGGCGGCGCTAAACCAGACCAGAACCGCTATGGTGGCCAGAGGTGGAACCACCCATTTCGCAGGCAGCCGATTTACCAGACTCATCGACCTGCCAGCGCCCGAACTGAGTCTTGCCATCACCGCTGCTTTCCTGCCGGCTTTTAACTTTCGACCCAGGATGACTACTGCCGCCAGTGCTGCATAATATAGCCATAACCAGACCGGAGCCACTTTGCCCACTTCGATGAAGGCCAGGGGCGATGATGCCAGCCAGCTGACTATATAAAGCATGTAGGACAGAAAAAGCCAGGCCAGCCAGCCGATGACCTGGCCTGCAGGAAGTAATACAAGCCCGGCGATGCCGGACATCGCGCCGGCAAGGATTACCACGGGCAGCGCCGGCAGGAGCAGGAAAGTGGCCAGCGGCCCGGCAAAGGAAATTATGCCGAAGTAATAGGCCACCACCGGCCAGACGGCGATTACTGCCGCCATGGTAACGCTGAGGCTATCGCCGGTGAAGTTAGCTGCGGTTACGATTGCCCCTTCTTCACCGATGAATTTATTTACCGCCCTTCTGCCCAGCGACCGGAAGGGAGGAAAGAGAAAGACCAGTCCCGCCATGGCCAGGAAGCTCAGCTGAAAGGCAGCATCTCCCAGTATGTAGGGGCTGATGCCGACCATCACCGCTGCGGCAAAGGTGAGGGCAGTGATGGCACTGCGCTGCCTGCCCAGGAGTTCGGCGGTGAGAAACAGACTGGCCATGATGGCGCCGCGAACCACCGGCGGGTGCATGCCGGTGAGCAGCGCATACAGCCAGATAATGACCATGGCCAGCCAGACGTAAAGGTAATGTCGGCGGCCAAACAGCCACAAGCCGAGGCTGAGCATGATACCGGCGACGATGCCAAGGTGCAGGCCGGATATGGCCAGCAGGTGTGCCGTCCCGGTACGGACAAAGTCATCTTTGACTGATTGCGGTATGTTTTCACGAATACCCAGAAGGATTCCCTGGGCTAGTGATGCCTGTGGCTCGGGGAGCACTTCAGCCAGTGTCTGCGCCAGACCTGCTCTCAGTTCGTAAATCCAGGCCAGAGGTTTGAAGCCAGCCCCGCGCGCCTCGATTTCGATTTCAGGGTAGAGCATGGTGCCGTAAATTCCCTGGTGGGCAAGGTAGCCCCGGTAGTCGAAATCATCGAGCTGTGGCGGCGTCTCCAGCGCGCCGGTTACGTGGAGCTGGTCACCGTATTTGTAGCTGGAATAGCGCGGCACAAACAGCAGGGCACTTCCTTCGGCCGGTCTCCATTCACTTTCAGCGCGTATTTCCGTGGCGGAAAAGTAAAGATGAGTGCTACGGTCGCTGGTTTCAGGGTCTCTGGCGACCACCCCTCTGACATCAATGGTGCCGCGGTCATTGTAGAAGCGCAGGTCGTCGGCGTCGACGATATTCAGGCTCTGATAGGCGTACCATGCGGCAGTGAAAAGGGCAATCAGGCTGAGGCTGCTGATAATTATCCATTTGCGGTATTTCTTGGAAAAAAGAAGGAGCGGTAGCGGCACGAGGCCGGCTAGCAGCAGGGCCAGCGGCAGGTCGAATTGGGTCCCCAGATAGATGCCTGCTACCCAGGCGGCGCTGAGCAATATGAGTAGCACAAACGTCCTTCCCGAAGATTAATCGGAAATCGTGATAAGGTGCTTGATTTTTTCACAGGTCGCTGTCCCGATACCTTCCACGCTGGTTATTTCGCTGATATGGTTGAACTGCCCGTTCTGCTGACGATAATTCACGATAGCCTGAGCCCTCGTTTCACCAATGCCGGGGAGTGCCTGCAGCAACCAGGCCTCAGCGCGGTTCAGGTCAACCTTCTGTGGGACCTCTGCTTCATCGATAGACGTTATATAGAGCTTGATTCTGTCCAGGTCGGCGAAAGCGGTCGCCCCGCCCGCCGATTGTAGCAAAGCGTCGATGGAGTCTCCAGATGTCAGTGGATAGATACCAGGAACATTAACCGCGCCGGAGACGGATATCTGGCCAATGATTTCGGGTGATGGGGATATTGTGATTTCGATTGGTCGGTTGGGGTTATACTTCGACCAGATTAATATGCTGCCAGTCACAATCACGATAATGAGAAACAGGATAATCGCCGCCCAGAATTTATTGGACCTAGTCATAGTCGTCTCCTGAAGTGAATTTTATTTAATATTAAAAAATTCTAATAATTTCAAGAGAGATGGGGCAAAGCGTATTATCGAGGCGTCTCGCCCGTGATTAATCAAAATTAATTCAGGCCGTATGCCAGGACACGGCGTTTTTAATCTGAATTTGGTGGCGGCGGGCTGTATATGGCTGATGGCTTTTAAGACTCTTTCCTTTGAAGTCTCCATAGAACCATTCTGGTTTTTAAATACCGGTCAACTTGGAACGAAGTTCCTCTTCCAGTTCCGGAGTGGTCAGGGCGATTATCTGGTCTCCTTCGCGGAGAACGGTGTTCGGATTAGGTATGCTTGGTTTACGGTCCATAGGAATAACCAGTGCCAGTTTGGTTCCCTCGGGCAGCGGGACTTCTTTGATTGGTTTGCCAATGGTCTTTGAGTCTGGGGGAATTCTTATCTCTACAATCTCCAGCCCTTTATCAGCGCGGGTCATCAGATGCGTCAGCGGGTGCGTGGGTACCTCTTTCTCTATGGCTTCCAGGATGATATTGGTGGCACTTACGGTAACATCTATTCCCAGTTTCTTGAAAATGGCCTCGTTCTGGGGGTTTCGGATGCGGGCGATGGTACGCGGCACGTTGAATTTATGTTTGGCTACCTGGCAGGCGACCAGATTATCTTCATCGTCGCCGGTAACGGCCACAAACATGTCCGCCCTTCCGGTGCCTACTTCAGCTAGAATGGCCGCTTCGCAGCCGTCGCCCTGCACGCAAACACTGCCCATTTCCTCGTTGATAATGTCGCAAAAACGGGGGGTCTTCTCGATGATGAGTACCTCATGTCCCTCATTGAGCAGGGCTCTTGCCAGATAATAACCTACTCTACCACCACCAACAATGATGATATACATCTCTCTCCTCTTAGCTCTCTATTTTTTTCTTCACCAGCTCGGCGAAGATTGTGGTTGGGCTGAAGGCCTCTATACCAAGGGTATCATACATCTCCTGGCGCAAGGGGTCATAGATTCGGGAGATGACCCGTGGCACATTGAAAATATGCTTGGCAATTTGTGCGGCCATGACGTTCCGGTTGTCACCCTGTGTCATGGCGACGAAAACGTCTGCCTCTTCAATGCCGGCTCTCCTCAGTACATCCTCATCCACCCCGTTGCCGAGCAGCGCCGTGCCGCTGAAGTCAGGCGGTAACCTCCGAAAGCTGTAAGCATCAATATCGAGGACGGTGATTTCATGGCCGTCTTGCTCCAGCAGACTGGCTATTTGAGCACCGACTCTTCCGCAGCCCATAATGACTATTTTCATATTCAACCCCAGTTATTAATTTCTATTCTTGATATAGTATCACTGGACAGGGAGCATTTTTCAACACATAAGGTACCACATTACCCAGACTGAATTGCCCGAAGCGTTTCTTGTGCTTGATACCCATCAAGATTAAGTCGACCCCTCGGTCTACTGCTTCATCGATAATCGCTGGACCTGCCTCGCGGGCTTGAAGCGCTTCAGCCTCTACCTCGTGGTCTTCTTCTTCGGCAACAATCTCTATCTGGTCTAGTATATCTTCAGCCTTTTTAATTTCAGGCTCAATTTCGGCAGCAAGAGGTAAAGTGCGTTGTACGGTGATGACATAAACCGCCCAAATTCTACCCTTATCCTTCTTAACCAGCCTGCAGGCCAGCCTCATTGTCTCTTCGTCAGCTTCGGTGCCGCTTATCGGCACCAGAATTTTGTTAAACTCCATTACTTTCTATTCTAATTTTCTGTTTTGGGTCTAATTATAATTCTCTTATTAAAAAAGTACAATTCCTTTAGCAGGGTATTTATTTCTTATTTAATTTAAATTGATTCCCTCTTGACTTCTTGTCGCGTGGGTTACTGGCCCGGCGACTTTTCTTTAAGGTCCCTTATCTGGGTATCTACAATCCGTACTGTAGTGTCTCTGAGCACCTCTAACTCGTCGATAGATAAGTGTTCCAATTCCTCCAGATTATATTGGAGGGCACCGATGATTTCCCGGGAAGGGCGTCGCTTGGGGAGCATGAAGTAGGCATAAAGGGTGGCGATTACCACACCAAAAAAGGCAATCGTACTCAAAATTGACCAGACTGAACCGATTATCATTCCAGGAGCAGTAATTGGCCCCGGGCTATTGGCACCTTGCGTTTGCATGGCGGTGAAGGTCCACCAGAGCGCATAACCATAGGAGTTTATCTGCTCATTTGCTCCCCGCTCGGCGAGATAGACACCCCACGATGAGAGCAGCCAAAGTGCGACAAGAACAAATGTCAATGGTACCAGAGGCGTTTCGGTGGCTATCTGCTTAAGAAATCTGATAACTCCCGGGATGTCCGGAGTAAAGCGGAGCCTTCGACGTGGCCTTCGTCTGCGGACGCGGAGCACCTTGTCCCCGCGCAGTAAAGGTGTTAGTTGCTCAGGTGTTTCTCTGTCTTTCATATCGTTACCCCACTTTTCCCAATTTTACTGTGTAATTGCAATCAGCTATTTTATGCCCATCCAGGTCGGTTGTCAAATTCTATCTAACGATTAAAGGTATTGACAAGTGGCATATATCAGGCTATAATATGTGCCAAATGTCATAGGAAAAAGGTACGGCCATGATAATCAGAACAAGAGTATTTGAGCTGTGTAATGGACATTACTGCAACCTGTCAGAACTGGCACGTGCCATGGGACTTTCCGTGAGCCAGGTTTACCGGGTTCGCGAAGGGAAACGCCAAATAAATCAAAAATTTATTGTTGGGGCCAAGAAGGCGTTTCCCGGTTATGGACTTGACGACCTCTTTTATCTTGAGAATGAGCAGTTTAGTGGCTTTGCCATGGGGACAGGGGTCACTGGGCCTTATCGAGTTGTTAATTAACGGGAAAAAATTTAAATGGCAGAGAAAGAGTAGAGGTAATAATAATTAAATTGAAAAAGGGATGGTGATAAAATGCAACTGGTGGTCTTTCAATTGATTTATGGCATGGTGACAGATGTAATTCGGAATGTGTGTGGCTCTGTAAAGAAAGCATGGTCGGAGGCAGAGAGCGCTAACAAAGATGAGTTTCTATTGTCCCCAATAGCAATTAAAGAGCGAAGCCACGGAAAACGAATTAATCGAGATTGGAATTAGCGAATAAAGTCGCTGATTCCATCGATTCTCCTATTGACTAGCCCCGATTCTAAAGCCCGGTCTCTTCTGGCTCTACCTTGCGCAGTGTTTCCCTTACTTCAGGGTGGTCAATGTACAGCGTCCCGTTAAGGTGGTCAATCTCATGTTCCAGTACCTGGGCCAGCAGGTCTTCAGCTTTTATCCGCACTTCCTTGCCGTTCTGGTCGCGACCCTTCACGGTTACTGATTCAGCGCGTGTTATCTGCCCGAAGTAACCGGGAACGCTGAGGCAACCTTCATCAATAACACGCTCCCCCCTCCGGCGCACTATCTCCGGATTGATCAGAATAATGTCTTCTTCCTCGGGCATCCCGATGACGATAACACGTAGCGGGGCGCCCACCTGCGGCGCCGCCAGCCCAACACGGCCCGGCACGGCATGCATCGTCTCCTGCATGTCTCGTATCAGCTTTTTAATGGAGCGGTCGATGGTGCGGACTTTTTTGGCCTTCTGTTTCAGAACAGAATCTGGAACGCTGCGAATTTGAAGTATCGTCATCGTATTTTCCAGAACGAAAAATCGATTATAGTTTACTAGAGCAGGCTTACGGGGTCAATGTCAATCACCCAGCCCTGCGGGAAGGTTATTTGAGAAAGAAAAGGGGACAATTCGGTACCGCGCAGTATTATCTGCCATCGGTAGCGACCTCTTAGCCGGTGGATGAATGCCGGGGCAGGGCCAATCAAGCTGAGAGCGCTTATGCCCCTGGCGTCTCTTTCCAGTGTTAACACGTTTCTCATCTTTTCCGCCTCTCGCTGGCAGACAGCCTCATTGGTGTGGCTGTAGGTCAGGAGCGCCAGGCGGGAGAATGGTGGATTATGCAGCTGACGCCGATAATCGATTTCCTTTTCGTAGAAAGCGGGGTAATCATGGCTTGCTGCTGCCTGGATGGCATAGTGGTCCGGCGAGAAGGTCTGAATGATTACCTGTCCACCCAGGGGTCCTCGACCGGCTCGGCCGGCCACCTGGCTTAATAGCTGGAAAGTCCGCTCGCCGGCACGGAAATCGGGTAGATTCAGGCTCGTGTCCGCACTCACCACGCCCACCAGCGTTATCCGGGGCAGGTCAAGCCCTTTGGCTACCATCTGCGTGCCGATGAGGATATCCGCTTTGTGGTCGCGGAACTGGCGCAGAATTTTCTCGTGCGAGTCTTTGCTTCTGGTCATATCGCTGTCCCAGCGGAGCAGTCTTGCCCGCGGCATGGCGTAGCTGACTTCCTGTTCCAGCTTCTGCGTGCCCAAGCCCAGGTATTTCATCTGCCGGCTGAAACAGCGTGGGCAATTATCCGGCACCGCAGTTTTGTAATTGCACTGGTGACAGACAAGAACGTCTTCGGCGTAGTGGTGGGTCAGGGGTACCTCGCAGCGACGGCAGCGCAGCACGAAGCCGCAGCGACGGCACTGGATGAACGTGGCGCCACCCCTGCGGTTGAGGAATAGAATCACCTGCTCCCCACCGTTTACGGCCTTCGTGATTTCCCGCGACAGGGCCCGACTGAAAACGCTGCGATTACCAGCTTTCAGTTCCTCTCTCATGTCCACGACATCAACCCGTGGCAGTGGCGCGCTTTCCACCGGAACAACTCGTTCCGGAAGTCGGAGGAGTTCATAAGTTCCCTGCTGGGTGCGGAAATAGGTGCCCACATCGGGAGTGGCGCTTCCGAGAATGATCACCGACCCTGTCAGTTCAGCTAACTTTAGCGCCACATCGCGGGCGTGATAGCGGGGCGGGTTATCCTGCTTGTATGTCCATTCGTGTTCCTCGTCGATAACGATAAGCCCGAGGTCGGGCTGGGGGGCAAAGAGGGCGCTCCTGGGGCCGACGACGACGTCGAATTCGCCGTCCCTTATCCTCCGCCATTCATCATATTGCTCACCCGGTGAGAGCCGGCTGTGCAGGACAGCGACTCTATGTGGGAAGCGGGAGGCAAAGCGCTCTATGGTCTGGGGGGTGAGGGCGATTTCCGGCACCAGGATGATGCCCCGCCGGCCCAGTTTCACTGTTTCCGCGAGTGCCCGCAGGTATATCTCGGTCTTACCGCTGGCGGTAACGCCGTGGAGCAGGAAACCCTTTGCTTCTGACCTGCCACCATGTATCGCCTCGCGGATGCGTGAGAATGCATCTTCTTGAGCTCGGGTCAATTGCGGCGGTGATGCTGGCGCAATATCCTGATAGGAAATCGGCTCCCGTCTGACTTCGACCTCTTCAAAGGTAATAAACCCCTGGCGAACCAGGGCATCGGCGATTGCTTTGCTCACACCCAGTTTCTGTCGCATTTCTGCCCACGCCGCCGGTTCAGTTAGCTCGCTTAGAAAATCGATAATACTCGCCTGCTTGAAGGCCCTTTTCCTTTTGAGCTCTGCCGATATCTCCCGGGCACTGGCTGGGGGCACGTTAAGGCGCAGGAAGGGCACCGTCTTGGGCCGTATCTTTATCGGCTCCAGTTCGTAATTTCTTACCGCCAGCCCTCTTCTTGCCAATTGTGAGACGATGGCCTGTGCCTTCTTTTCCCCGAGTTTCTTCTCCAGCTCTCTCAGACTCACCCTCTCCTGCTTTTGCAGCAGCTCAAAGACCTGCAGTTGTGGTGGAGTGATACTGGACAGTATCTCCTCGTCAGGACTTGGCACCGCCGAGATAAAGGTCAGCGTTTTCCTTTCAAATCCCGGCGGCAGCATGAGGGCCACGGCATCGAAAAGAGGGGAGAGATAGTAATCGCTTATCCATCGGGCCAGATTTATCCGGGCGGCGGATAAAAATGGGCGGGGCTCAATAATATCAATGATATCCCTGGTCTCTTCCACGGCAGGGCGGGGGCTGAGCTCCATAACGATGCCCTGCAGCGTGCGCTCGCCAAAAGGGACCCATACTGCCTGCCCCACCTCGATATTCAGACCGGGGGGTATGGCATAGCTGAAAGTACGACGCTGGGCAACCGGGGAATTGACACTGACCTCAGCATATTTCATCCTGTGTTCCACCGATTGCCTTAAAACCTGGTTGCGCTGTCTTGTGGATGGTATTTATAACGTTAAACGTTGTCGGGACGGTTACTCTTCTGTTTTTTCTTCGGTCTCTTCTTCCGTCGGTGCTGTTTCCGGTTCTTCAGGAGCGAGCTCACCCTGAGCCTGGGTCGCTTCTGGCTCTGCTTCTTCTGCTTCGGGAACCTTTTCCTCTTCCGGTGGTTCTTCGGCCAGCTCGCCTTCCGGTGCCACTTCCGCCGCTTCTTCTGGAGGCGCCTCTTCTTCGGCCAGCGGCTCCGCTTCAGCTGGTTCCGTTACCTCAGATACAGCTTTCGCCGTTTCAGGAAGTGCCTCTTCCTGTTCGGCCAGCATTTCTTCTTCCGCCAGCTCTGCTGTCTCTGGTGCCTCCTCCTCTTCGGCCTCAGCGGCGAGCAGTTCCATTCGGGCCAGTTCTTTCTCCCGGTCCACCCGTCTTTCTTTGATGCGGGCTGCCTTACCGCTGCGTCCGCGCAGGTAATACAGTTTGGCCCGGCGTACCTTTCCGTGACGTATTACTTCCACTCGCTCTACTCTCGGTGAGTACAGCGGGAACGTGCGCTCCACACCGACACCATAGGCGATACGTCTGACGGTAAAGGTGGCGCTTACCCCGCCCCCTTGAAGCTTGATGACTACTCCTTGAAATGACTGGAGGCGTTCCTTACCGCCTTCAACTACTTTGGTGTAAACGCGTACCGTATCCCCAGAGGCGAGTTCGGGGATTCTGGGATTGCGTTTGACGTTTATCAACGAATCAACATTCATTTCTCAGGCTCCTTGTTCAAACTGGATTTGGCTTTATTCGAAGCGGTGAATTGCTCCACCAACTGCTTTTCTTCCTGACCGAGTTTGGATTTGTCGATGAGGTCTGGCCGGCGTTCCACGGTGCGCCATAAAATCTGCTCCCGGCGCCATCGGGCAATCTGGGCATGGTTTCCGGAGAGCAGGACTTCTGGAACCGGCCAGCCCCGAAAATCAGCCGGTCGAGTGTACTGGGGATATTCCAGCATTCCATTTACATGCGATTCTTCCTGCGCTGAATGTTCGGAACCGAGCACTCCCGGAAGCAATCGAATGACGGCGTCAATAACTACCAGCGCCGGCAGTTCGCCACCGGTCAGCACGTAATCACCGATGCTGATTTCATCGGTAACCAGGTGTTCTACCACGCGCTCGTCAATGCCCTCATAGTGGCCGCAGATCAGGATGAGATGGCTGTAGCTGGACAGTTCCGTCGCGATTTGCTGGTTGAAGAGACGTCCCTGAGGTGAGAGCAGGATAATAGGCGGTTCCGCAGCTTCAGATTCATCAGAAATCTGGGCTTTTACCGCGGCCACCGCTTCGAAAACGGGCTCGGGTTTAAACACCATGCCGGGGCCGCCGCCATACGGGTAATCATCAACGGTATTGTGTTTATCATGGGTATAATCCCGAATGTTATGCACGTTTATATTGACCAGGTTCTGGTCAATGGCCCGCTTGAAGATGCCGAAACTGAACGGCACGCCAAACATCTGTGGAAATATGGTCAGCACATCAATACGCATCGAAAATCCCTGCCACCTACTAAGAATGTTCGGTGACCACCCCTTTAATAATATCGACGGCATGCGGTATTGCTGGCAGCACTACCTCGAGGCATTCCCTGACCGCCTTGGGGCTCCCGGGCAGATTGATTATCAAGCTCCTGCCCCGAATCCCTGCCGTTGCCCGGCTCAACATCGCCATCGGTGTTTTACTCAGCGATACAGCCCTCATAGCTTCCGCGAAACCGGGGACAACCCGGTCTACAACGGTGAGGGTAGCTTCAGGAGTAACATCACGCTCGCCAAGCCCGGTACCGCCGGTGGTGATGATGACATCCGTCTCATTACTGTCCGCCCATTCCACCAGCTTCTGGCGGATAACATCCACCTCATCAGGGACAATCTCGTAGTGAACGATATCGCTGTCCAGGTCAGAGAAGAAATCCCTGATGACCTGGCCGCTTTCATCATAGCGCTGGCCAAGGGCTCCTTTATCACTGATGGTTAGTATGCCGACAGTAAACATTGTTGAGAACCAAAACAAATTTCATTTTACCACAGATGAAGCGGATAACCAAACGGGAAAAATTTTATGGAAAATTCAGTAAATTAAGTCCAAAAAGCTTGACAAACGTACGCTCCCGTGTTATAAAGAGTGTTATATAATGGTAAAAAGTGGGGAACAGTGGTAAATGGTGGGGTTATTTGCTAGCTGAGGACTGTCGATGTTTTACGGTGAGTACAATTACAAGATAGATGAAAAAGGCAGGGTAGCCATACCGCCGCGGTTCCGCAGGGAACTGAAGGACGGAGTAGTCCTGTCTCCGGGAGCGGAAAAGTGCATCAACATGTACCCGCTGTCGGAGTGGCGCAAGCTGGCTACCTCCCTTACCAGCAGCCCGCTGACACCCAATAAAATGAGAAGGCTCAAGCGGGCCATATTTTCTACTGCTTTCAACGTTGCCATTGATGGGCAGGGTAGGGTAGCCCTGCCAATACCACTGCGAGAGCACGCTGAGATTCAGGAAGACGTCGTCGTTACCGGAGCCAATGACTACCTGGAGATCTGGAATCAGGTTCTCTGGGAAGAAGAGAAAGCGATCAGCCAGGAACAGGCCTGGCAGATTATAGAAAGTCTGGAGCGACGTGATGAGTCCAAGTAAGCAGAGTTCAAATCATGTCCCGGTTATGCTTGAGGAGGCAATGGAGGCGCTGGCGGTCCAGGCCGGGGGCCGCTATGTCGATTGCACGGTTGGTAGCGGTGGACATGCTCGGGCCATACTGGAACGCAGTTACCCCGGAGGTCAGCTGCTCGGTATCGATGCTGACCCCGAAGCGATTAAGATAGCCCAGAAAAAGCTTGAGGCACATCGGAATTCTCTCCTTCTCGTCAATGACAACTTCGTCAATCTGCAGGTAACCTGCATTAAATATGATTTTTTCCCGGTGCACGGCATCTTATTTGACCTCGGCCTTTCTTCAATGCAGCTAAATGGAAGTGGACGCGGCTTTAGTTTTCAACACGATGCCCATCTTGATATGCGTTTTAACCCCGAGCAGGAAGTAACTGCCGCTGATATCGTCAATACTTCACCGGAAGCGGAACTGGCACGTCTTATCCGTAACTACGGTGAAGAAGGCTATAGTCGCCAGATAGCGCGCCTTATTGTGCGCGAACGCCCCATCACCTCAACTCTTCATCTGGCCCGCATCGTAGAGAAGGCAGTCGGCCGGAGAACGGGCAGAATCCATCCTGCCACCAAGACATTTCAGGCACTTCGGATTGCCGTGAACCTGGAGCTGGAAAACCTGGAGGTAGCGCTGAAACAGGCGGTGGAACTCCTCGGCTTTGACGGCAGGCTCGTGGTGATAAGCTACCATTCTTTGGAAGACCGCATCGTGAAACGTTTCATGCAGCGGGAGGCCAGGGGGTGTATCTGTCCTCCCGGTACGCCGGTCTGTATCTGCGGACATAAACCTCGCCTGAAACTCATTCGCAGACATGTGATTACGCCTTCCGAGAATGAGGTACAGGCTAATCCACGCAGTCGCAGCGCCAAACTGAGAGCGGCGTGCTCGATAGCGCAGGACGATTGCTTTGCCACAGATGAGATGGAAATTCTCTGGGCGGAGACCAAAGCCAGGGCCTGGAGAAGGCCGGCACTGTTACGCAAACTGCAGATGGTATTTGCCATGGCCTGAATTGGCCAGGGATAGAAATAACACTCGAAGGTGCAGCATCTAGAGAGGGAAAAAACATGGAACAGGTACAACAAGATAAATGGGAGGCTGGTGGAGCTGGAATAAGCACCGCTCTTGCTGACCTGAAGCTGAAAATAGCCGAACACCTGATCAATGAGGCTGATAATTACCGACCGGACGAAGTTTACAGCATTATGGCGGAAACCAAGGTTGGGGCAAGGAAAAGAACTTACATCGTGGAGAAGCTGAGGATGGTCTTTTCCGTATCCTGATACCGCCAGATAAATTTATGACAATGGCCAGGGAGGTTCTGGAAATGTGAACAATAACAGAGCTTTAATAAGTAAAACTAATGAGAAGGAGGGCTAGATGAAAAATCGAACCGTAGCGGCAATTGATGTTGGTACCACCAAGGTATGCACGGTTGTTGCTGACCTTAATGAAGCCGGTAGGCCGCGCATCGTCGGTGTTGGTATCGCCCCATCAGTCGGTCTGCATAAAGGTCTGGTAGTCAACATCAATGAAGCCAGAGAGTCAATCAAAGAATCAGTAAGGAAAGCGGAACAGTCAAGCAACTACAGAGTTGAATCAGCCTATGTCGGCGTGACTGGGCGCCATGTTACCTCGCTGAACAACCGCGGTGTGGTGGCGATAACGCGGAACGACCGCGTGGTGCGCACCGATGACCTGAGGCGTGTCCTCTCTTCGGCACAGAGCGTCAAAATCCCCAGTGACCGAAAACTCCTCCATGTTATTCCGAGGGCATATGCCGTTGATGGTCAGGCTCACGTCAAGAACCCGATCGGCATGCATGGCTTCAGGCTTGATGTGGAGACCCACGTCATCACCGCTGCCGTAACCTCAGTACAGAACCTGGTCAAGTGCATTCGCAGCATCGGCATTGATATTGAGGACCTCGTTCTGGAGCCTCTTGCCAGCAGCGAGGCAGTACTGACTCCGGATGAGAAGGAAGTCGGCGTTATTCTGGCTGACATCGGCGGCGGGACAACTGATATCGCTGTCTTCAAGGAAGGCAGCATCTGGCATACCTCGATATTACCTGTCGCCGGCTATCAGCTTACCAGAGATATATCCATTGGTCTGGGTCTGCCATTTGACGTGGCCGAGGAGATGAAGAAGCGATACGGCAGTGTGATGCCCGTCTATGAAAGCAAGACCGAGGACACCACGGCGATATCCCAGGATGGACACGGCGTCTCATATCAGGACCTGTGCGACATCATCCGCGCCCGCATTGAAGAAATTATGAAGCTCATTCTGCTTGAACTGCCCAACTCAGAATACGAAACGCTGGTTCCGGCAGGGCTGGTACTCACCGGTGGTAGCGCCAATCTGGCAGGCATTGCTGCGCTGGGGCGTGAGGTATTGCAACTTCCGGTCAGGGTGGGTACTCCATCCAATATGGAAGGAATCTCCGATGCTCTCTGCGACCCGGCATACGCGACAAGCGTTGGCCTGCTGGCCTGGGGCGTTAATCATGAGCGCAACCAGAGCTGGACACGCTGGAGCTTTGGCTCGGCGGTCCGACGCCTCGCTTTCCGGCTGAAGAAACTCTTCGGCTAGCAATCAGGTTAATAACGTTATTTAGATTAATGTAAAAAGGAGGGGGAAATGGCAAAGTCAAGTTTTGTGGCGAATCCGGCCAAAATCAAAGTTATTGGCTTGGGTGGTGGCGGCTGCAACGCGATAACCCGCATGGTCAGGGAAGAAATCCAGGGCGTGGAATTCATTGCCATGAATACCGATGCCCAGGCCTTGGCGGTTACTGAAGCTCCCATAAGAGTTCAGCTTGGCGAGAAACTGACCAGAGGGCTAGGCGTTGGCGGCGACCATAACCTGGGCCAGAAAGCTGCTGAAGAGAGTCGTGAGGAGCTTAGTGAGATTGTCAGCGGTGCGGATATGGTGTTCATTACCAGTGGTATGGGTGGCGGCACCGGCACCGGGGCAGCGCCCGTCGTGGCAGATATAGCCAAACAAAGTGGCGCCCTGACCATTGCCGTGGTCACCAAGCCGTTCGGCTTTGAAGGCGTCCACCGCACGCAGGTAGCCAATGAGGGCATTACCAGGCTGCTCGGCAGAGTTGATACCCTGATAATCATTCCAAACGATAAACTGCTATCACTCTGCGACCAGAAAACGGGCGTGGATAGCGCCTTCAAGCTGGCCGACGACGTTCTCAGGCACGGTGTTCAGGCTATCGCTGAAGTTATCACCACTCCCGGGCTGATCAACCTGGACTTCGCCGATGTGAAGTCCATCATGAAGGACGCTGGGCCGGCCTGGATGTCAATTGGCCGGGGCTCAGGTCAGAATCGTGCTGTGGAGGCTGCCAAGCAGGCTTTGAATAGCCCGTTGCTGGATGTCACCATCAATGGCTCGAAAGCGGTTCTCTTCAACGTGGTCGGTGGCACCAGTCTCACCCTGTTCGAGGTGAACGAAGCGGCTGACGTTATCCGGCAGGCGGTGGACCCTGAGGCCAATATCATTTTCGGTGTCGCCCACGATGCGGAAATGGAGAATGACGTCCGGATTACTCTGATAGCCACCGGGTTTGTGGCCAAGCTCGGGCTGACCGGAGCGGGCCAGGATGATGAACTGACTCAGCTTCTCAAAGGTATCAAGAGCGAGGATGAGCTGGATGTTCCATCGTTCCTGCGCCGTCCCATGATCAGCCACAGACGTCAGGCAATAACACCAGCCATGAAACCATTGCAGCCGCCGTTGATGACTCCGGCATCTAAATCAACAGATAAGCAGCTTTGGAAATAGGCATTATCCGGCAACAACAAAGACGGTGTGAGGGGCCCAGCTGTAGTTGAAGCGGAGAGCGGGCGTGTGATACATTATAGACAGGAGCAAAAGGGCGTGGCTTCAAACGGAGTTGCAGGTTACCTCATTGGAAAAGGCAAGAACCGCAACGGCAATGGGCTCAGGTTTGCTTACTGTCCCTACTGCAATAAAAAGGGGCTGTATAAAGTGGCCCGCAGGTATGAGCGTTGCCGGTGTTGCGGCTTGCACCGGGTGCTATTGCCAGGGCAGGACTTCTGATTATCTGAATCTCTGGGAATAGGACTGTTTACCGGCTAGAAACCAAATGGTCGCGACTGTGTTTTTATTGACAATTATTCCCACAATATTTATCCTAATAATGTGACGCTGTTCATTCAATGCGCGTTGAATCCGTAGTTATATAGTATTTGGCATGAGAGTCATTGCCGGTAAAGCAAAAGGGCACCAGCTGAAAGCCCCCAGAGGAACCGTTACCCGTCCCGCGACCGATTTGGTCAAGGGGGCCATTTTTTCCATTCTGGAGAATATGGCTGATGATTGGTCACAGGTGCTCGACCTTTTTTCCGGCAGCGGACAACTCGGGGTAGAAGCATTGAGTCGTGGGGCGGGCTGGGTTGACTTTGTTGAACGGGCACCGCAGTGTTGTGCTATAATAAAACAAAATCTGGAAAAGACGGGTTTTTCTAATCAAGCGCATGTTTATTGCTGCAGCGTCGCCAAAGCACTTTCCTTTTTGGACAAGGAGTACGATATAATCCTGATGGACTCTCCTTATTCTAATGCGTCAATTGGAGACCTGATAACTCAGTTAGCCGAATCCAGGCTGGTCGGCTATAGCTCGATAGTCATGGCGACGCATTCATCTCTGCTTCCATTTAATTCCACGTATGGTGCTCTGAACATGGTTAAGGAGCATCGCCATGGCGATAGCTGTATTGCTGTGCTCCGCAAGGGAGGTACATTGTGACTGTAGCTGTTTACCCGGGGACCTTTGACCCGATTACCAACGGCCACCTTGATATCGTGCAGCGGGCGGTCAAGTTATTTGACAGGGTAATAATCGGGGTGTACGAAAAATCAAACAAGCACCTCGTCTTCACCATCGACGAACGCGTGGAGTTGACCAGACGGGCGGTAGCCGGTATATCGAACGTTGAGGTAAAAGTATTCAGTGGGTTGACGGTTGATTTTGTCAGAGGAGAAAAAGCTCAGGTCATGATACGTGGCCTGAGGATGAATGCTGATTTTGAAAAAGAATTTGAGATGGCAATGATGAACCGTAAACTGGCTCCGGACCTGGACCTGCTCTGCCTGATGGCAAGCCAAGAGTATCAGTTTCTCAGTTCCAGCTTGCTGAAGGAAGTAGCGCGGCTGAATGGTAATGTCAGTGACCTGGTACCGGAGCATGTGGCGGAAGCTTTACGAAAGAAAGTTCACAATACAGTATAATCGATGAATTGGATATCCAGTGCTTTTTACCCAAATGCGCCCTTTTAAGTAGAAAAGGAGGTAAATGCATGGCGTACAAGATTACGGAGGAGTGCATAAGTTGTGGGGCGTGCGAGCCGGAGTGCCCGAACGAGGCAATAACCGAAGGAGAGACAATCTACGTTATTGACCCCAGCAAATGCACCGAATGTGTTGGCTCTTATGATTCCTCACGATGCGCTGAAGTGTGCCCGGTTGATTCCTGCGTGGCTGATCCGGATCATAAGGAAAGCCGCGAGCAGCTTCTGGAAAAGTGGAAGAAGCTGCATCCGGGAGAAACGCCGTCAGTTACTTAGTGTAACTAGACTTACAATCCCATACCTGCAATTTAATAGAATAGGTGGGGGCTACGGTTGTGTTAATTCAATATCGCGTAGCCCCCATATCTAAATCTCTTGCCTCAGAGATTAATAGCTATTTCTTATTGAAAGAACGAACGCACCGAGTCGAATTCCTCGGGCAGTAGCGCCAGCACCATAGGGAAGCGGTCCAGCAGAAAGGTAGCCAGGGCTGATTCCGCAATCGGTTCGGATATGCCCAGGAATTTGGTCCAGATAGCCAGCAGGGCACTGCAGAATATGGCCCCCATTATCAGGCCGAGGAGTGCCCCACCAAGTCGATTTACCCAGCCAAGCAGTATGATGGAGGCAAACCATTTCAAAACGCCGGCGATTATGCTGGCGATTAATATCACAGCGATGAGTATTATGGCAAAGGCAGCTACCCGGGCCACTGTTTCCTGAGGGATGAAGGTGAGTCTATCAGCCAGGGCAACGTAAAAACGTCCGGCCAGAATAACGCCAACGATCACTCCGACGAGCGTCAGCACCGCCTTAATGATGCCGATTCTCAGGCCAATGAAGGCGGTGATACCGATTACAACGATGATGGCGATGTCAAGCCAGCTCATGGTTTATCAAACCTTTAACGTTACCGTTTAAATCCTTATATCCTGATTAATATTATACCAATATTATTATCATTCATAGTGCAGCGCGTCAATAGGGTTGAGTCGGGCGGCTTTCCAGGCCGGCCATACACCGGAGAGAAGCCCGATGGTTAACGAGACCACAAAGGCCAGTATGATGATGTCAGCGGAGACAGCTGCGGCCAGTTTGAAACCGCCGATGTCTAACTGTGAAATCGCCCAGGATAGAAGCCAGCCCCCGGTGATACCGATACCGCCGCCGACAAAGCCCAGCGTTGCCGCCTCAATGAGGAATTGCATTAGAATATCGCGGCGTTTGGCCCCCACCGCTTTGCGGATCCCGATCTCCCGAGTCCGCTCCGTAACGGAGACGAGCATGATGTTCATGATGCCGATACTGCCCACCAGCAGTGAGATGCTGGCGATGGCGCCCAGGACGATGGAGAATATCCCTGTTACCTGGCCGACGATTTCCAGTACCTGTTCCTGGCTGACTATGGCAAAATCATTCTTATCATCGCCCTTCAATTTGTGGCGGCGGCGCAAAACGGATTCAATTTCCTCGGTGACCTCTTCACTGAGTTCCAGGTCGGTAAGCTGGAAACTTATTGAAGCAACTGCGTCCTCGCCGGTGGCGGTCTTCTGGGGGAAGAGCCTCGTCTGGTAGGTGGTGATGGGCACAATCACGACATCATCAAAGCTGACACCGAACATCGCGCCGCCTTTGGCCTCGAGAACGCCAATGACGGTAAAACGCTGTTTCTTCATTTTTACCTGCTTGCCTACGGCTTCATCGTCACCAAACAGGTCTTCGGCCACTCCGCTGCCCACGACGACCACGTTGGCACGCTGTGCCACGTGATGGTCGGTAAAAAACTGTCCGGACGCCACCGAATATTTCATAACATCCAGATATACCGGAGTCGCTCCATGAAGCAGTCCTCTCTTGGTTTCGCCATCCGCGGTTAGGGTGATGAAATTCTCGTTTACCGGGGCGATATTGTCGATGCCGTTGACGTTCTCCAGGGCACGGGCATCATCCATGGTGAGCGTTGGTGGCGCATATGCCGGAGACAAAGAGAACCCTCCCTCCACTTCAGGGTTGCGGGGCATTATCGTAAGTACGTTAGCACCCAATTCCTCATAAGCGGAGGTAATGGTAGCCTCGGCGCCCCTGGCCACTGACATGAGCGTGATGACTGACCCCACCCCGATGATTATGCCCAGCATGGTCAGCGAAGACCGCAGCTTGTTGGCGAATAGCGACCTGATGGCGATGACAATAGAATCTACAAATTTCAATTATGTCTCCTGCTGTTTAATTGATATTAAACGCCGATATCTTTTCGTTTGCGTATTATTTCATCATTGTGCGTAACTTTTTCGTCGCTGATAATCCTGCCGTCCAGCAGGCGTATTATGCGCTGGGTCTGCGTGGCAATGTCCATTTCATGCGTGACCAGAATGACGGTAATCCCTTCCTTGTGAAGCTGGGAAAAGATGCGGATAATCTCCGTGGTGACGGCACTATCCAGGTTGCCCGTAGGCTCATCCGCCAGAATAAGTGAAGGATTGTTCACCAGTGCCCGGGCAATGGCCACGCGCTGCTGCTCGCCGCCGGAGAGTTCGGTGGGTTTATGGGTGGCCCGTTCTCCCAGCCCAACCCTTTCCAACGCTTCCAGGCTTCTCTTGCGCCGCCCTCCGCCGCCACTGTATATTAAAGGCAGTTCCACATTGGAAAGGGCCGAGGCGCGCGGAAGGAGATTAAACGTCTGGAAGACAAAGCCGATTTTCTTGTTTCTAAACTCGGCGAGCTTGTTATCATTGAGCCGGCTGACATCCGTACCTTCCAGCATATATTTGCCTGCAGTAGGCTTGTCCAGAAAGCCGATGATGTTCATCAGTGTTGACTTTCCTGAACCGGACGCCCCAACGATAGCCACCATGTCTCCCTGATTGATGGTCAGGTCTATTCCCCGGAGAGCCGGGACCTCAACCTTGCCCATCCGGTAGATTTTGGTGATATTATCAAGCTGGATCATTTGGTGCTCCTATTCTTAATAATCTCAAATAACGCGGTCAGTATAAAACATGCCCGATATTACGGGCGTTTACTCCTGGCCAGTATCGTTTCTCCGACCTTGAGGCCGCTGATGATTTCCGTATCGAAGCCGTCGCTGATGCCGACTATTACCGGCCTTTCTTCAAGTTCATCGTCCTCAATGACCACGCTGACTACGGGATTACCCTCGCTATCTTCGCTGATGGCGCGAGCCGGCACCAGCAAGACATCGGTACGGCTGGCCAGAACGATATCGGCATTAGCACTCATGCCGATCCTCACTCCCGAGTCCTCCGGTACATCAAGCTCAATTTTAACTTCGTAGACGATAACGCCGCCGATCTCGAGCGGTACCGGATAGATGGTGGTGACCACGCCGCTGTACTCCTCGTCGGACAGTGCGTCAAGGGTTATAATCACCTCCTGCCCTACCTCCACGTCAGGGATATCGATTTCATCCACTTCCACCACCAGCTCCATACTGGTGGGGTTAATCAGGCTTATAACCTGTCTGGGCGCCACCGATGGTGACGGTATCGTATCGCCTTCTTCCGCGGTGATACTGGCCACCATGCCATCGAATGGGGCAGTGATGATTCCTTCTTTCAGGTCTTTCTTCGTCTGTTCCAGAGATTGCCGGGCCAGTGCCACCGCCTGTTTGTTTTGCTCAACGGCTGCTCTGGCTGCCTCAATCTGCAGTTCCTTTATGGCGATGTCCTCATTCATCCCATCGAGGTTTTTCTGGGCCTGGGCTTCGGCCAGTTCGGCCGCCTCCAGCTGCAGCTTGGCGATGGCTACTTCTTCGGTATCATAGGTGCTTCTTTTAACGTCCAGCACTGCCTCTGCTATGTCTAATCTTCTTTGTGCATATTCCACCGTTGGCGTGGGCAGGCCTTGGTCAAGCGCATACTCTAGGAATGCCTTGGCGTTGTCCACGTCTTTCTGCGCTGTCTCAATGTCCGGCCAGGTGTATATATCCTGGGTTTCATCAACATGGTGCTCAGCCGACCTCACGTTTATCTGGGCATTGAACAAAGCCAGCTCCAGCCCATCTTGCTGGTCCAGAACATTATCCAGATTGTATTCCGCGATTTTCTGGCTCAGCTCTGCCTGGATGAGCGCTACCTCGGCCTGGGTAAGCGCATACTGGGCCTGGTCCCTGGCCAGTTCCAGAGAGTCAGTATCGAGTTCCGCCAGAATTTTACCTTTGGTAACCCGGTCACCTTCCTCAACATATATCCTGGCGATGCGACCACCGCTGCCAAAGCTCAGATTGGCATCCTCTGATGTCTCTATGTTGCCGCTACCGCTGACCGTAACGAACAGGTCTCCCTTTTCCACTTCAACATACTGTTCTGCCTCTTCCTCGCCCTCCCCCAGGGGATTGCAGGCAGTAACCGCTATTAAGATGAGCAGGAGTAGAAAAGCGGCGATGATTCGTACTTTTTTCATTCTGTGTCCTCCTAGGTAAGCACATCGTGCCTTGCTAATGACTTCACTCTACTGCTTGGTTACCTTCTGGTGTTCTTTCTCCCATCTTTCCAGCAGGGTGGGGAACTCGTGCTCCAGAAAGGTATACACATCGCGCATCTCCACCAGCCATTTCCTCGTCACGGGGGTCTTATCGCCAAGCAGTTCAAGCCCGTGTTCGGCAAGCTGCCGGACCATTTTAATTTCTTCAGTAAGTCCACGACCTACCATATGCTGCCAGGCATCGGAGCGCAGACGGAAGTAATCATGCCTGACACCGGGCAAGCTGAGACGTTCGATAAGGCCGATCTGGATGAGGAGACGGGTCATGGTGCTGATGGAACCCTTGCTGGCCATTAAGGCTTTGGTAAGCTCTTCGGGTGATTGGTGCGGGGGGTCAGAGATGAGAAGCCAGCCCAGAATACGGCCGGCCATCCGGGGCATACCCGTTTGCTCGAAAACTATGCCAACTTCTTCCGCAAACTGTTTATCTTTGGTCTGACTGTCTTCCATCCACCTTACCCCGGTTCTATTTCTTTGCTCATTATTATAGTGAGTATAGAACGTTTTGTCAAGACTGAACGTATTGAATTTAAAGAATTTAATAAAAATTTAACAAAAAGATTTAAAGCCATGCAGGATTGCAGCAGGTTATTTGCCGAGTTCTCTGGCTCTGCGATAGGCAGCCTCGACTGCCTGCTGAACCAGTTCGCGAAAGTGCCCGTTTTCAAACTGCTGCAGGGCGGCGGCGGTGGTACCACCGGGTGAAGTGACCATACGGCGCAATTCGGCAGGGGATTTCCCGGATTTCTGGAGCAGATGGCCGGAACCGAGCATGGTCTGAAGCACCAGTTCCTGTGCCGTATCCTCGGAAAACCCGACCCTGGCCGCAGCTTCAACCAGGCACTCAACAAAGAGGAAAAAGTAGGCCGGGCCGCTACCGCTCACCGCTGTGGCCATATCGAGATATCCCTCATCAGCGACAAAGATCTCCTTGCCCATGGTGCTCAGGATGGCTCTCGCCTGTTCTTTCTGAATTTCTGTCACCTCAGGAGTGGCGGTCCAGACGCTGATTCCTTCGCCAATCTGGGCCGGCGTATTAGGCATTACGCGAATGACTTGGCGATGGTCAAAACCTTTACATAATGTCTCAACTCTAGCTCCAGCGATGATAGAAAGGACAAGCTGGCCTGCTCTAATCTGGCCGCTTAGCTCGGGTATTAGTTCGGGCAGGTTCTGCGGTTTGATGGCAAGAATAATGATGTCGCCATGACCAGCCGCCTCAGCATTGTTATCAGTCACGGAAATTCCGTAGGTCTGCTTCAGGTACTGGCGGCGTTCCTCCTTAATGTCGCTGACCCAGACGGCCTGCGGAGTGCTCAGGCCACGGTTCAGAGCGGCGGCCAGTATTGCTTCCCCCATCGCCCCGCCGCCGATGAAAGCTATCTTCACTTTGCTTCACCCCTTACTTCACCACGAAATTGTACAGTCCGTGGACATATATTTCCTTGACGACTTCTTTCCCCTTCAGGTGTGGCTGTACCCGCATTGATTCCGCAGCAATTTGTCTAGCTTCAACCTCGGTGGTAGACGCCGGCACGGCGATGCGGTCGCGGAGCTTGCCGTTCACCTGGACCACCAGTGTGATTTCCTCATCCTTGGCCAGTTCCTCATTCCACTGCGGCCAGAGCTGGTTGTGGATGCTATACTGACGACCTGTCCTCTCCCAGAGTTCTTCGGTGAGGTGGGGGGCGGTAGGCGCTAGGAGCCGGAGCAGGGTATCAATTGACTCTTCCCACACCGGAGTGCTGACGGAGCCGGCCTCCTTTATTCCGGTGAGGCAATTGGTGAACTCCATCAACGCCGATAGCATGATATTGAAGCGGAATTTTTCTATGTCCCGAGTTACCCGCCTGATGGTCTGATGGGTAAAACGGGATAATTCTCTCTCCGCTTTCTCTGTGCTGTCAGGCGTCGCCTTTTCGCTGACCTGATAGCCACCGAGCGCCAGCTGCCATATCCGGTTCAGCCAGCGGCTGATGCCGCTGATGCTGCTGTCATTCCACTCGCCACCCTGCTCCCATGGTGCCAGGAACATGAGGTAAGCCCGTACTGCGTCTGCGCCCAGCTCGGCTACATAATCGTCCGGGGTAATCACGTTGCCGAGCGACTTGCTCATCTTCTGCTTCTCGGCGATGATAATCCCCTGGTTGAAGAGGCGGGTAAAAGGCTCATCGAAGTCGACTATTCCAATGTCGCGCAGTGCCTTTATAAAGAAACGGGAGTAGAGCAGGTGCATCACGGCGTGTTCCGCTCCGCCGGTATAGAGGTCCACCGGCATCCAGAACTTAAGCTTATTATCGTCAAAGGGGGCATCGTTGGTGTCAGGGCTGGTATAGCGCAGGAAATACCACGAAGAGCACATAAAAGTATCCATGGTATCCGTCTCGCGCTTGCCGGGCCCTCCACAGCGCGGACAGGTGGTATTGACAAACTGCTCGTGGTATTTCAGTGGTGATTCGCCGGTCGGCCTGAACTCGGCATCTTCGGGCAATAATACGGGCAGGTCTGCCTCGGGGACGGGGACAATGCCGCATTTATCGCAGTAGACCATTGGGATGGGGGCACCCCAGTAACGCTGGCGCGAAATAAGCCAGTCCCGCAGCCGGTAGCTGACAGTCCGTTTGCCCCAGCCTTTCTCCTCGAGGAAATCGGAAACAGCCTCGATGCCCTGCTTGCTGGGGATACCGTCGAACTGGCCGGAGTTCACCAGTGTTCCTTCTTCGATGTAGGCCTCTTCCAGCTCTTCACCCTGCCAACCCGGCGGCGCGATAACCACGGGTATTGGGATATCGTACTTCCTGGCGAAGAGGAAATCACGCTCGTCATGGGCCGGTACGCCCATCACCGCTCCCGTGCCGTAGCTCAAAAGCACGTAGTCGGCAATCCAGATGGGAACTTTCTCTCCGTTCAGACGGTTGGTGCAGTATGACCCGATAAAGACGCCGTCCTTTTCTTTCTCGGTGGATAATCTCTCTATTTCGCTCAGCTGTCTTGATTTGGCAATATATGCGTCAACCTCAGCTTTTTTATCCGGCGTGGTCAGCACGGAAACCAGCGGGTGCTCGGGCGCGAACACCATGAAGGTGACGCCGAAAGTGGTGTCCGGACGGGTGGTGAAGACCCGGATCTCTTTTTCCGGTACGCCCGGGTGGTCAAGGGCAAAGGATATTTCCGTTCCCTCGCTTCTGCCTATCCAGTTGCGCTGCATGATTTGAATACGTTCCGGCCAGTCGATGCCGTCGAAATTCATCAGTTCATCGGCGTATTTGGTGATGCGGAAGAACCACTGCTCAAGGTCGCGACGGGTAACCGCGGTATTACATCGCTCGCAGAAACCGCTAGCCAGCACCTGCTCGTTGGCGAGCACCGTCTGGCACTTGGGACACCAGTTCACCGGAGCTTTGCCACGATAGGCCAGGCCGGCTTCATACAGCTTCAGGAAAAACCACTCCGTCCACCTGTAGTACTCGGGAAGGCAGGTGACCACTTCCCGGCTCCAGTCGTAGATAGCGCCGATGTTCCGGAGCTGGCGGCGCATGTTCTCAATGTTCTGCATGGTCCAGGTGAAAGGGTGAATACCGCGCTGGATAGCGGCGTTCTCGGCAGGAAGGCCGAAGGCATCAAAGCCCATCGGGTGGAGAACGTTATAACCCTGCATTCGCTTGAAGCGGGCGCGGACGTCCGACGGCGCCATGGCATACCAGTGCCCGATGTGAAGGTCTCCGGACGGGTAGGGGTACATGGTCAGCGCGTACCATTTCGGCCTCGGGTCATCATCGCTGACCTGGTAGAGTTTGTCTTTTTCCCAGCGCTGCTGCCATTTCGCCTCGATTTCCTGAGGGTTGTACCTGTCTATCATCTATCCTCCGTTGCCAGAACGGTATCCAGATACCTGAACACGTAATAAATGAATCAAAGAAAGGAGATATTTGTGAAAAGAGGGGTATAACCCCTCTCATGACGCTCACCTTCCTCTTAGTTCACTACATAAGTCTAGCTCAATTGACCGAGGCTCGTCAATAAGCTGGCCTTTGCGCAGTCGAGGGGTTTTAAAAAGCAGAGAGACTGGATACTCATACGCTCGCTATCCAGTCTCTCTTATATTGTTTACTTTATAAAATTGAGATTGGTTTAAGCTTTCCCAATTCGGAACATTTTGGTGCCGCATACGGGGCATACACCCTGAGTTGCCGGTTTGCCATTCTTCATGGTGATTTGCCTGGCGTCTTTCATCTCCCTTTTGGAGCGGCACTTCACACAATATGCCTGCATAATTTCCCTCCTTTAGTTTATTAGGATTAGTAGCAAGAATAAACTATTCCTTCCGTGTTGTCAATAGCCACAACGGTCAAAAAGGAATGAATTTGAGTGTTACGTGGCAAAAAAATCCTGTAGACTGGGCTCATTTCTTATCTAGCCTCTGTCCTATGGCCTCATACTTGTCCGCAGCCAGAGTGTGAACGTTGCTCATCCTCTAAAATATCAACTATAATTAGTCGATTCGGGGCGAAAATAGCAGTGAAAATCATACTCACGGTTATTGGGGTCGTTATTCTTATCCTGGTGCTGCTTCGGTTAGTAAGGAAGTCGACCAATTTTCCGGCACCGGCTTATATCGGGAGGATCCTTGATAGCGATTTCCGGCGCTTTTCCCAACCGCCCAGAACCATCGTTGAGCGCAGCGGCATTACGCCGGGAATGACTGTCATGGAGCTTGGTTGTGGCAGCGGTGCCTATACCACCTTCATGGCCCGGACGGTCGGCGAGCAGGGGAAATTATACGCGGTTGATATCCAGCCGGCGATGCTAAGACAGCTTGAGCGCAAGCTGGACAAAGCGGAAAATCAGGATATCAAAAATGTCGAGTTGAAAGAGGCGAGTGCCTATGAACTGCCCTTCACCGACGATTTTTTTGACCTGGCGTATATGGTTACCGTGCTCATGGAGATTCCGGATAAAAGACGAGCACTGCGCGAGGTGAAAAGGGTGCTCAAGCCGGGCGGCATTCTGGCGGTCACCGAATATTTCCCCGACCCTGATTATCCTTTCCGTTCCACGGTAATCAAACTGGGCAGGCGGGAAGGGTTCATGCTCGATGACACTCAGGGAAACTTCTGGAACTACACGGTCAGGTTTAAGAAACCACTCTCTAGCTAGCGAAAGGAGTAGACGGTGCAGATTCCTTGGCGATTAACCGACAAGGTTTTCTATGGCTGGGTGGTGGTGGCCGTTTTTCTGGTGATTGGCATCACGCTCTACGGCATACATTTCTCTTTCGGCGTGTTTTTCAAGTCGATTGAGGCTGAATTCAACCTTACCCGGACGGCAACCTCAACCATACTTTCGGCCAACTTATTGCTGGCTGGTTTCTTCTCTTTCTTTTTCGGCTGGGCTCTGGACCGTTATGAACCGCGACGTGTTGTCCTGCTCATGGCGGTCTTTACCGGCCTGAGTCTGGTGCTGACCAGCCAGACCAATGCCCTCTGGCAGCTATTTATCACCTACAGCCTGTTGCTGGCCATGGGCACCGGGCCTCTCTTCGTTGTGCCGATGTCGGCCGTCTCTCGATGGTTTGATAAAAAGAGGGGGCTGGCGCTGGGTCTCTCCAGCATGGGAATAGGGCTGGGGACAATGGTCATGGCACCGTTTGCCACCTATCTCATCACCAATTACAACTGGCATACCGCCTATCTGGTGATAGGGCTGATTTCCTGGGTAATAGCGATACCACTAACACGGTTATTGAAGAGAGACCCGCGTGAGATCGGCGCTCTGCCCGACGGGGCTAAAATAGGCGATGCAGGGCCACCGCCTGAAACAGAGACTTCGCCGCCGGCTCAGCACCCTTTCCTGTCCATCGTTCAGAATCGTAATTTCTGGGTTTTCGCGTCTATTTGGTTTCTATTTGCTGCCGGTCTATTTCTTATAGTTACCCACCTTGTTCCCCACGTCACTGACATCGGCTTTTCATCAATAGAGGCGGCCACCGTGCTCAGCCTCCTCGGCTTCGCTTCCATCCCGGGCCGATTATTAATGGGCATCGCTTCCGATAGGATAGGGAGGAAAATAACGTTCATGGTCAGCACACTGCTTCAGGCGGTGGCGATAGCCTGGCTGATATGGGCACAAGGGCTGTGGAGCCTGTATATATTTGCGCTCGTTTACGGCTTCTTTTACAGCGGTTTTGGTTGCAGCGGGGCCGCGCTAATCAGCGACACTTTCGGCGTGAAGAATATCGGGGCCGTGCTGGGATTGCTGGAAATCGGCTTTGGCATCGGGGCGGCGACCGGTCCCGCAGTCGGGGGATACATCTTCGATGTCAGCGGCAATTACACGGCCGCCTTTATTATCGCAGCCGTGGCTATGCTGGTGGCCACCTTGCTGGTTACCATGGTGAGGCGGGAAGCACCGGGGCGAAAAGGTATATGACCGCCAAGTTGAGTTCAAGCCTGGTGGCCAGGAGCGATACCCGTGTTATTTGAAAAATACCGGGACAAGGTTTTTTACGGCTGGGTGGTGGTTGCCACCTTTTGTATTGCCGGCACGGCTATCTGGGGGATTCGCTTTTCCTTTGGCGTGTTCTTTAAATCACTGGAGAGCGAGTTCGCATTGAGTCGGGCGGCTACGTCAGCCATCTTTTCCGTACAGATGGTACTGGGCGGCATATTTACCATTCTGGGTGGCTGGGCTCTGGACAGGTACGGCCCAAGAGTTGTTTTTCTTCTCATGGGCATTTTTACCGGCCTCAGCCTGCTGCTCACCGGACAGACCGGCGCCCTCTGGCAGATATTCTTTACCTACAGTCTGCTGCTGGCGATAGGAACCAGTGCCATCTATGTCACGGTGATGTCAACCGTCTCCCGCTGGTTTGAAAAGAAACGTGGCTTGGCTCTGGGCATTGCCAGCATAGGTGCTGGAATGGGCCCACTGGTGGTGGCTCCCTTTGCCACCTATCTGATTTCCGCCTTTGACTGGCGAACGGCGTTTACCATCCTTGGTATCATTGCACTGGCGGTGGTGATTCCATTATCCTGGCTTCTCAGGCGAGACCCTCAGGAGATTGGTGCACTACCCGATGGAGCAGAATTCTCGGCAAGTACGGCATTGAATCAGAAAACGGCAGTATCGGCGGATTATCTTTCCCCGTGGCAGGCGTTCCGAACCAGGAGCTTCTGGTTGGTGGTTGTCATCTTTTTCCTCTATGCCGTCACTATATTTATAATCATGACGCATCTGGTGCCCCATGTGACTGACCTCGGGTTCTCCGCGGTGGAGGCAGCTACTGTCCTCAGCGTGGCCGGTGGGGCAACGCTTGCCGGCAGGGTATTGCTGGGGGTGGCGTCAGACCGGCTGGGAAAGAAAACGGCGGCGATGCTCTGTACCCTAATGCACGCTGGGGGCATGCTGTGGCTGCTCTGGGCACAGGAGATGTGGATGTTCTATCTTTACGCGCTCGTTTTTGGCCTTGCCTGGGGAGGGATGGGACCGGTCATGGCAGTGATAATCGGGGAAACCTTTGGCCTCGGCCGAATGGGGGCCATTCTGGGAATACTCGATGCCGGTTTTAACATTGGGGCGGCGGTAGGCCCTATAATCGGCGGCGTCATTTTTGATCTGAAACAGGACTATTCCCTATCCTTTTTATTGGGAGTGGGGTTGATGCTGGTGACCACCGTGCTCATCGCATTTATCAGGCGGGAAACGGGCAGAGCCGTGGCCAGCAAATGACGGGTTCGTTAATAAACGAACATGGAGGCCGCGAGCTGCGCCAGCCTCATCGCAAAGCCCGGGATGATGCCCAGCAGCAGGACACCGATGCAGCACAGAAACAGTGCCAGTCGCAGGGCTCCGGAGGAGGGTACTTTCTCTGCGGATGCTGCCTCACCCAGCCACATCACCTTGACCACGCGCAGATAGTAGTAGGCGGAAATGACGCTGTTTATTACGGCGATTATCACCAGCCAGAGCAGGCCGTGGTTCACCGCAGCGCTGAAGATATAAAACTTGGCCATGAAACCGGCTGCCGGCGGCATACCGATGAGCGAGATTAAGCAGAGTGTCAATGCCAGCGCCAGCAGCGGTGCCCTTTTCCCCATCCCTGAATATCCCTCGATGAGGTCGCTGTCCAGCTTGCTGGAGATGGCGATGATGGCGATGAAGGCGCCCATGTTGGTGAAAGCGTAACTGGTAAGGAAAAAGAGGACTCCGCTCTGCCCCAGGATACTCCCACCAGATGCCATCCCCATGGCCGCTAGCCCCACCATAAGGTAGCCGGCCTGGGCGATGCTGGAGTACCCGAGCATGCGCTTGATATTGGCCTGTGGTATGGCGGTGATGTTGCCGATGGTCATGCTGAGCACGGCCAGCGCGGCAAATATAAGCCCCCAGTTCTGGCTCAACCACTCGGGCATGCCAAAGGCGGAGAAGAAAATCCGCAGGATAACGGCGAAGCCAGCCGCCTTGCTGGCCACGGACAGGTAGGCGGTGATGGGAGTCGGGGCTCCCTCGTAAACATCAGGCACCCACATCTGGAAGGGAACGGCGGCGATTTTGAAACCGAACCCGGCAACCAGCAGCACGATGCCCATCAACAATCCGGGGCTGGCTAAAAGCGTCATCGGGGGCAGTGTCTGCAAAACCTGAGCGATTTCTCCCAGCTGCGTTTTGCCGGTAAAGCCGAAGACCAGTGCCATGCCGTAGAGCAGCACCGCCGAGGCAATTGCTCCCAGCAGCAGATACTTCAATGACGCCTCGGTTGATTTCTTGTCTTTCAGGAAACCGACCAGTGCGTAGAGGGAGATGCTGGTCAGCTCGAGGGCGATGTAGATGGCAATCAGGTTGGTGGTGGCGGCCATAAGCATCATGCCCAGCGTGGCAAGGAGCACCAGTGCGTAGTATTCACCCTGGAAGCGCGAGAACTTGCTAACGTAGTCGGTCGAGGAGAGGATTACCAGGAAGGCGACACCCAGAAAGAGCACCTTGAAGAAAAGGGCAAAATTGTCCACGGCCAGCATGTTGCTGAAGATGGCCGGGTAGCTGCCCCCCCACATGGCGATGGTAACGCCGCCCGCGATTACAAGCCCGGAAATGCTGACCTGTGCCAGCCACCGCTTCTGCTCAATGAATAAATCGAGCAGGATAACGATGGCCGCGATAGCAACCAGGGTTATTTCCGGTATGAACAGGGCCAGGTTCAATATCTACTCCTTGTTATCATTCTAGCCACCTAAAAGTCCCACAACGGGCGAAATCCCGAGTTTTATCACGTCGGTGAGAATGGCCGGATAGATACCCACCAGCATAATCACCGCCACGAAGGCGAACATATAGACTCTCTCCAGAACATCGGCGTCAGCCGTGCCGTCGTACTGCTCCAGCGGCGGGCCGTAGAAAACGCGCTGCAGCATCCAGAGTATATAGCCGGCGGTAACCACCACACCGAGCACGCCGAGGATAGTATACCCCTGAATCCAGGGCACAACGGTGGAGGTGTAGCTGCCGACAAATACCAGGAACTCGGCGGCGAAGCCGCTGGTGCTCGGCAGCCCCAGCGAGGCCAGACCGGCGAGGGAGAAGACCACGGTGATAATCGGTACCTGCCGTGCCAGGCCGCCCAGCCGGCGCAGGTCACGTTCATGAGTGTTATGCATCACCAGCCCCACCATGGCGAAGAGCAGGCCGGTGACCAGCCCGTGGCTGAACATCTGGAGGGCGGCGCCGACCAGGCTCACCTTACCCAGGGCGAAAATGCCCAGCAGTACATAGCCCATGTGGCTGATGCTGCTGTATGCGATCATCCGTTTGAAGTCGGTCTGTCGCATGGTAACCGCGGCACCGTAGAGCACACCGATGATTGCCAGTATGACCAGGATGACGGCATATTGCTGTGCTACCGACGGAAACATGGTTACGCACAGGCGTATCATGCCGTAGCCACCCATTTTGATGAGCACCCCGGCCAGCATGACGCTGACCGCCGTCGGCGCGTCGGTATGGGCATCGGGCAGCCAGGTGTGGAACGGGAAGACGGGCAGTTTAACGGCAAAGCCGATGAGGAGCAGGAAGAAGATGGCTGCCGCCGGCATTATCGACTGCACCAGACCGAGACCCTGTTTACCGATTTCCAGCATACTCAGGCTGCCGGTGGTGAAATACAGGCTCAGGATGCCGGCCAGCATAAAGGCGCTGCCGAACAGCGTGTACACAACGTACTTGATTGCGGAGTACTCCTTGCGTCCTGCCCCCCAGATGTTTATCAGGAAATACATTGGGATGACCTCTATCTCCCACATTACGAAGAAGAGCAGCAGGTCAAGCGAGAGGAAGACGCCGAGGATGCTGGTTTCTAAAAGCAGGAGCCAGGCGAAATACTCGCGTACCCTCATGTCAATCTTCCAGGAGATGAGCACCGCCAGAAAACCCAGGAAAGCGGTGAGCACCATCAGCGGCAGGCTCAAGCCATCCACGCCCAGGTGATAGTAGGCGTTAATCGGGGCAATCCACAGCGCCTTTTCCTGAAACTGAATCAAACCGGCGGCTTCCGGCGACCGGTCAAACAGGGCGAATAGGATGAGGGACAGGGCCAGCGGCACGAAAGTGAAGAGAGCCGCCGTCCACTTAATCAGCCGGTCACGGTTGGCGAGCACAAAGGCAATGAGCACCGCCCCTGCCGCGGGCAGGAAGAGTATCGTTGTCAGATAGCCCGAACCCAACAATTTAAGCTCCTTTTTCTAACCAAAGAAGTAAATAACGAAAACAATCGCCAGTATGCCAATGCCGATAAACAGGCCGTAGAGCTGGAGCTGCCCCGTCTGGGCGTATCGAACGGCTCGTCCGCTGGCGATGGCGCCATTGGCCACACCGTTGACTGCCCCGTCCACGACCCGGTTATCGAACTGCTCAAAGCTGGCGAAAAGCCCTTTGAGCAGGGCATTCTTGACGATGATGTTCTCATACAGTTCATCGAACCAGTATTTCCGGTAGAACAGGGTATGGAGCGGCTTGAACATGCCGCCCACGCGCTCCGCTGAAATCCAAGATTTACTGTACATGGCGTAAGCGAGTAAAATGCCCAGCCCGGCCAGTATCAGCGATATCCAGGGGAGCGGCTGGGTGAAGGGGTGGAAGAGGCCTTCAAAGAAGCCGTGCGTACCGCCGTGCCCCATGAAGGCGCCGAAGTGGCCGGTTACGTTCCAGAGTCCGGAGAATATGGATAGAACGGCCAGAATTATCAGGGGTATGGTCATCACCCTGGGCGATTCGTGGGGCTGGCCGTGGTGGCTGTCATGTCCGTGGGTGTTGGGGTCACCGCCCCGGTATTCCCCGCCGAAGGTCATAAAGACGGCGCGGAACATGTAGAAGGCGGTCATGAATACGGTAATAATCGCCAGGTAAAACAGCACGGGCTGGCTGGCGAAAGCGCTGATTACTATCTCGTCCTTGCTCCAGAAGCCAGAGAGCGGCCAGATGCCGGCGATGCTCAATGAGGCGATGACGAAGGTGACGTAGGTCCAGGGCATGTATTTACGCAGGCCGCCCATCAGGCGCATGTCAAAGGTGCCGGTGGCATGGTTGACGCTGCCCGCCCCGAGGAACAGGAGCGCCTTGAAAAAAGCGTGGTTGAACAGGTGCCAGATGCCGATGGCCACCCCGCCGGTGCTCAGCCCCAGCATCATGTAGCCGAGCTGGCTGATGGTGGAGTAGGCCAGCACGCGCTTGATATCGTTCATCACCAGCCCCATCGAGGCGGCGAAAATGGCGGTAATCCCTCCTATAATGGCCACGGTGGTCAGCGCCTCTGCTGAGTGCTCGAATAGGGGGAACATGCGGGCGACCAGGAAGACGCCGGCCGCCACCATCGTTGCCGCGTGAATTAAAGCGCTGACCGGGGTCGGGCCTTCCATGGCGTCGGGCAGCCAGACGTGGAGCGGGAACTGGGCTGACTTGCCCACGGCGCCGGCGAAGATGCCGATGGCCGCCCA
This sequence comes from Chloroflexota bacterium, assembly GCA_018829775.1. Classification (NCBI taxonomy): domain Bacteria; kingdom Bacillati; phylum Chloroflexota; species Chloroflexota bacterium. The sequence continues at coordinate 85,580 of JAHJTL010000097.1, forward strand.
GGTAAGCACGGTGCCTGCCAGCGCGCCGGCAATGGCCAGTTCATGCAGTTCGTGGATATCAAAGGTGCCCGTGTTCAGGTAGAGCAGCAGTATGCCGGCCAGGAAACCGAAGTCGCCGAGCCGGGTAACGATGAACGCCTTCTTGGCGGCATCGGCGGCGGACGGTTTGTGGAACCAGAAACCGATGAGGAGATACGAACACAGCCCCACCATTTCCCAGAAGACGAACAGGAAGAGCAGATTATCGGCTATCACCAGTCCAATCATCGAGGCGGTGAAGAGCGACATCCAGGCGTAGTAGCGATGGTAGCCGGGGTCGCCGTGCATGTAACCCTGCGAGTAAATCTGCACCATCAGGCTGACCACGGTAACCACGACGAGCATCACCGCCGTCAAAGAATCCATAATCAGGCCGAGGTGAATAGTCACCCCGTCTTCGATGACCACCCAGGTTATGTCGGGGACGGGTATCTCGTGGTGTGGTGCCGCCATCACGGCGAAGAGCGCCCAGACGGAAAGGGCCAGCGAGCCACCAATCGATAAGATGGTGATATAGCCGGCTATCTTTGATTCCGCCCTGACGAAAGGACGGATGAAGAAAGCGATGATGACAAACGAGAAGAGCGGGAGCAGGAATATCAGCCAGGCCAGTTGATGCGGCATCATAGCTTCCTCAATACATCCCGAATCACGTGTTCTTTGTCCTTTGGCACCAGGACAGAATACTCGGTAAATTCCTGGCCAATAGGTATGCCGGAAGCCGGTATGATGCGGGCGGGAATCCCTTCTCCTTCAAAGAGCTCCTTCCACATCTCGGCGACCATCAGGCTTCTGGCTTTTTTGACTTCAATCCACATCTTGTTACCACTTCAGTAAATCGATTTTGCTGACATCTATATCTTCCAGTCCGCGGTAGATGGCGAAGATAATCGCCAGTCCCACGGCTACTTCGGCCGCTGCCACGACAATGACGAAAATGGCGAAGACCTGGCCGGTAAGCAGCGCCGGCACCACGTAGCGCGAGAACGCCACCAGCGTGATATTGACCGCATTGAGCATCAGCTCGATGCACATCAGGACGATGACCGCATTGCGCTTGGCCAGCACGCCGTAAAGGCCGATGGAGAACAGGATGGCGGATAATATCAAATAATGCTGCAGGCCGATGACCATTTGCTTACTTCTCCCTCGCCAGGACAATCGCTCCCAGAATGGCGGATAGCAGCAACACCGCGGCGATTTCCACCGGCAGGAGATAGCCACCCTCGCCGAAAAGGCTGTTGGCCAGCGCGGAGGTGGTCGGTGCCGTCGGTGGCACGCTTGATATCTGCCACGGCGTATTGATTAACGTCAGGACTAATACTTCCAGGAACAGCAGGGCAACGATAAAAGCGGGGATTTGAAAACGGCTGTTGGGGCTGCCCCGTTGTACCTCTCTGGTCATCATGATGGCCAGGATTATCAATACCGATATGGCGCCCACATAGACCAGAATCTGGACTGCGGCCAGAAAATCGGCGCTGAGGGTAATGTAAAGCCCGGCCACCACGAGGAAACACAGTATCAGCGAGAGCGCCGCCCGGAAAACGTTCCGCAGCAGCACCACGCCCAGCGCGGCGATTACCGCCACCACCGCCAGCATCCAGAAAGAGATAGCCATTCCCATTACTGCTTCTCCGTTACCTTCTCCACAAGCAGGGTCTGCCTGGGCAATTTCTCGGCTTTGTCCGGGAAGAAGTAGCCGCTGACTTTCCGCTCCGGCGTTTCCAGCATATCCTCTTTACCCTGTACCAGTTCGCCACGGCGGTATTTAGCGCACTCAAAGGCGTGGCTGAGGTACAGCGCTTCAAAGGGACAGGCCTCAACGCATAACCCACACTGGATGCAGTAGCCGGTGTCCACCTGGTATTTCTCCACAACATATTTATTCTCCGTCATTTCCGTAGAGGTGACGATATCAATGGCACCCTGAGGGCAGGTCTTGGCGCAGGTGCCGCAGCCGGTGCATTTTTCCAGATTCCAGATGAGCTCATTGCCCCGGAACCGCCGCGAGATATTGAGTCGCTGCTCCGGGTACTGCGACACCGTCGGGTGGCGGAACAGGTGCCTGATGGTTACCGTCAGGCCCTTGGCAATGCCGATTCCATACCGTTCAAACTTCAATTCTACCCCGTCCTAATTTAAAGAAAAATTTTGACCATATGAGAACCATTGTAGCCGTGATTGCTATGTTTACCATGACCATCAGCCACCATAGTTCGGTGGGCCAGCCGGCCAGCACCTGTAATGCCGTAATAAATAGATTGAGCAGTGACATGGGGAAGAGGAATTTCCAGGCGAAGGCCATCAGCTGGTCGATTCTTAGCCTGGGCAATGTTGTGCGCGTCCAAACCATGACGAAGAAGACGATAATCACCTTGATAACGAACCAGAGCCACGGCGGCAGCAACGGGCCTCTCCAGCCGCCGAGGAAAAGGGTGGCGATGATGGCGGAGATGGCCACTGCCTCGGCGTACTCCACCAGATAGAACATGGCGAATTTCATACCCGAGTACTCGGTGTGGAAGCCGGCCACAATCTCGGAGTCGGCCTCCATGAGGTCGAACGGGCTGCGGTTGATTTCGGCACAGCCGGCAGCGAAGAAGAGCAGGAAGCCCAGCGGCTGCAGCAGGATAAAGGGGATACCCTGCGCCACCACAATCTGGTTCAAAGAAAGCGAGCCGGCAATCAATACCACGCCGACAATGGCCAGCACCAGCGGGATTTCATAGCTGACGATGGCGGCAACATTGCGCATGGCGCCGAGGAGTGAATACTTGTTGCTGGAGCCCCACCCGGCCATGAAGATGCCGACGGTGGACACCGAGCTGATAGCCACAATGTAGAGGATACCGATATTGAGGTCGGCCAGCAGGGCGCCGTTTTGAAAGGGTATCACGGTGAATATCATCAGCGCCGGGGCGAAGGCAATCACCGGTGCCAGCCAGTGAACGAGTTTATCGGCGGCGTCGGGCACGATGTTCTCTTTGAGCAGCACCTTGACGGCGTCGGCCACGGGCTGGAGGAGGCCAAAAGGTCCGGTGCGGTTCGGCCCGAGGCGCGACTGCATCCTCCCCATCCCCCTCCGCTCGATATAGATGACGCCCATCACCATGGTCAGGACAAAGCCGATGATGACCACGGTGAAGAAAAGCCAGTGCCACCAGAAGCCACCCGGCCAGTCCGGAGGGATGGGCTGTAAATGAACCAGGTTATAAATATTTAAATCTGCTATTGCCATTAACGGTCAATCTCACCTACGGTAATATCAATACTGCCGAAAATGATGATTAAATCAGCCACTTTCCAGCCGCGTGTCATATCGCGCAGCGCCGTCAGGTTGAGCAGGCTCGGTGGACGGATATGGCAGCGGTAGGGAGCTATGGAATTATCTGATACCAGATAAAAACCGAGTTCGCCCTTGGGCGCTTCGATGCGGGCGTATGCTTCACCGGCCGGTGGTCGTATCAGGTGAGGCACCTCGGCTCTGGTGGGACCGGACGGTATCTGGTCCATCGCCTGCCTGATGATGCGCAGGCTCTGCCGCATTTCCTCAACCCGCTGACGGTAGCGGTCGTAGCAGTCGCCGGTTTCCTGTGTCGGGACATCGAAGTCAAAGCGGTCGTAGATGGAGTAGGGGTCAGCCTTGCGGATATCCCACTTCACACCGCTCGCCCGGAGCACCGGTCCGCTCGCCGAGCAGTTGATAGCCTGTTCTTTGGTCAGGATGCCGACGCCCTTGGCGCGGGCAATCAATATTTCGTTTTGCATCAGAAGGCGGTCGTACTCGTCCATGAAGCGTGGCATCAGGTCCATGAACTTGCGCAGGGCGGGCATGAACTCTTCGGGCAGGTCCTGGCTGACACCGCCCACCCGCATGTAGTTATAGGTAAGCCGCTGGCCGCTGACCATCTCGAAGAGGTCGACGATTCTCTCCCGTTCCCGGAACATGTAGAGGAAAGGGGTGAAGTAGGCACCGCAGTCGTTCAGGAAGGCACCAACGGCAATCAGGAAGGCCGCGATGCGCTGGAGTTCAGACATGATAACCCGTATGTATTCAGCACGTTCCGGGACTTTTATGCCGGCCAGTTTCTCCACCGACAGGCAGTAGGCGAAGTTGTTGTTCATCGAGGAAATATAGTCGAGTCGGTCCGTAAGCGGGATGAAACCGCTGTAAGTCCTCTGTTCGGCGAGCTTCTCTATGCCACGGTGCAGGTAGCCGAACACCGGTTCAATATCGACCACCACCTCACCGTCGAGTGTCGCCCGCATACGGAAAACCCCGTGAGTGCTCGGATGCACCGGGCCCATATTGAGCACAAAAGGTTCGGTTCGGACTGCCATTATACAAAATCCTTCCGCAGGGGATGTCCTTCAAAACCTTCCCAGAGGAAAATGCGCTTCAGATTGGGATGTCCTTCAAACCTTATTCCGAAAAGGTCGTATATTTCCCGCTCCTGGAAGTCAGCCCCCTGCCACAGGCTCACCACCGAAGGCAACGACGGATTCTCGCGGTCGTAGCATCGAGCCTTAACCATCAGGCTGTGATTGTGCTCCAGGGAACTGAGCATGTAAACGACCTCGAAGTGGTCATAGAAATCGGTAGCGGTGACAAAATTGAGAAAATCAAAATCCAGGCCTTCGGTGTCTTTGAGAAAACGGGCAACGTCGGTAAGAGAATCGCTCCTCACCACCAGGTTATCCGGGCTGGATTCAACCACGCTGCCGGGCAGCTTTTCTTCTATTTTACTGGCGATTTCCTTGCCGGAAAGTGCAGCTGTCATCTCTGGAGTATCTTTCTCACATCAATGTTTTTTCGTCGGGCAATCTTCTTCTGCAGCATCTGAATGCCATAAATAAGGGCTTCGGGGCGGGGAGGGCAGCCGGGAACGTAGACATCTACGGGAATGATACGGTTGTACCCCGGCACCACGGCATACGATGCCGAGGCGAAAATACCGCCGCTGATGGCGCAGGCGCCCATCGCGATGACCCATTTGGGCTCCGCCATCTGGTTGTAGATGCGCCTTACATTCGGTGCCATTTTCCAGGTCAGAGTGCCGGCGGTAATCATCAGGTCGGCCTGGCGGGGCGAGGCGCGCAGTATCTCCATGCCGAAACGCGCCAGGTCAAAGCGCGGGCCGTTGGCGGCAATCATCTCGAAGGCGCAGCAAGCGGGAAAGCAGATGGCCGTCCAGAGTGAGGAACGCCGACCCCAGTTAATCAACGCGTCCACCGAGGTCAGCAGAATATTCTGCTCCACTTCCTCATCGAGCCACCGGTCAGGGTCAGGAATCGGTTCCTGGCTTTTCGCCTTCAGGTCTTCAATAACCTGCCCCTCTTCCCGGTCCAGCTCGATATCCGAATAAATGTACTGTCTGGCAGGCTTTATTTCCATTCCAGAACCTTCTTCTTCCAGGCGTAGATGTAACCGACCAGAATAATGGCCACCAGGATTAAAATAGCGATAAAGCCAGCACTGCCCAGTGCTCGCAGATTGACCGCCCACGGGTACAGGAATACCACCAGGACATCAAGGACCAGAAATATCAAGGCATAAAAATAGTAATGGAAGTTGAACTGGACCCAGGTCTTGCCGATGGTTTCCATGCCGCATTCAAAGATGGAATTTTTGATGGGATTGGGATTATGCGGGACGATTTTAAGAAACCTGAGGGCGATGGGAATAATTACCATGAGAAGGGTGAAAAGAACAGCTGCGATGAGAAACAGTCCAATGTAGCCATAGTTCGTGAGCAATCGTCTGCCTCACAAAGAGAATGTATTGTCGTAGTATATCATACTCGTTTTTGGCAAGGCAAGTTGTTTTCAGAAATGGCTTTGTGGCTAACTGCGGAAGATTAAAAGAAACACGGCGGTAATGGAGCTGATAAAAGAGGCAATTGCGGCGCCGACAAAGACATTCACCAGAATATTTCTGACCATCTCAAGCGTCTCGTAGGGCCAGTTTAGTTTCTCAATAAAGACGTTAAACCAGCCCTGCCCGAGCATAAATGTAATAATCGTTAAAAAAGCGGAGATAAAGAAGACGTAAAGTATTACTTTAAGAGTGGTGTTTCCGCTGCTTTTAATCTCTTCTGCCATCTCACGCCACCTGATGAAAGTGTAAACGCAGTATAAAGCGCCTTTCGTGCTATGTCAACAGTAAAAGAAAAATCGGGATTAGCATCAGTGCTGTACGTCAATTGACACCAGTTCGATTCCTTTTGTAAACTGACTTCATCTAGGTATTAATCAGTCAATATATTAACCTTGGAGTGATATAACTGTGTCTCTGAAAAACGTTGCCCGGGAATTGGCCGAATTAATCAAGCGTGACGATGCTGATTATATTGAGGCGCATCTTGAGGAAAGCCAGACCAGCCATATTGTGTATCGAGGAAGAGAGCTAGAATCGATTGGCCGGTCGGAGGCGGTTGGAGGCAACGTGCGGGTGATGGTCAAGGGGGGCTGGGGCTTTGTCAGCTTCAATAACCTTGAGGACTTGAAGGTCAGGGTTGAGATGGCCATCAGGCAGGCCAAGCTGGTTGGCCGCGAGAAAAGCCAGCTGGCAACGGTGTCTCCAGTGGTGGACAGGGTACCGGCAGAGGTGGACAGAGACCCCGTGGCCATACCTCTCGCCGAAAAGAAGCAGATACTGGACGAGTACAATGAAATCGTCTGGCGGAAGCCCGAGATACAGACCTCTAACATTGGCTACATTGACAGCCGTAAACAGACCATTTTCCTGAGTTCACTCGGCAGCTATATCGAGCAGGAAAGGGCGGACATTAACCTGCGCATCGCGGCTGTTGCCGCTCGCGAAGGCGATATCCAGCAGGCAGGGTTGAGCGTGGGCAGTCGTGGCGACCTTACGCCAATCCGGCAGCTTCATCGGGAGGTGGAGCGTCTCTCGCATCACGTTGTGGAACTGCTCTCAGCCCCTAAGGCCAGGGGCGGCGAGTACACGGTGGTCCTCGACCCGGTGCTGGCCGGCGTCTTCGTCCATGAAGCCTTCGGGCATTTGTCCGAGTCGGATTTTGTCTACGAAAACGACCGCGTACGTGAACTTATGGCACTGGGAAAACAGTTCGGCAGTCAGGAGCTCAATATTGTGGACACGGCCACGCTGCCCGGACTTCGCGGCAGCTACAAATACGATGATGAAGGCGTTCCCGCCACCAGAACGTACCTCATCAGGGAAGGCAAACTGGTGGGCAGGCTGCACTCAAGGGAGACAGCAGCCAAAATGGAGGAGCAGCCCACCGGTAATGCCCGCGCCATAAGCTATCGCTACCCTCCCATCGTCCGCATGACCAATACCTATATTGAGCCGGGCAAGGTGTCCTTTGAGGACATGCTCGGTGATATCAAAGAGGGAATCTACGCCAAGAACTGGTACGGTGGCACCACGAGCATGGAGATGTTTACCTTTTCCGCAGGTGAGGCGTACATGATTCGCAATGGCAAAATCGCTGAGTCACTGCGGCCGGTGGTGCTGACCGGCAACGTGTTTGATACGCTGAAAAATATCGATGCTATCGGCAATGACCTTGATATGAACCAGGGAGGTGGCTGTGGAAAGGGAGGGCAGATGCCGCTGCCGGTCTCCAATGGCAGCCCTCATATCCGAATCCGTCGCTGTCTGGTGGGAGGTAGTTAACGTGGAAGAGATACTGATTCAGGCGAAAAAAGCAGCCGAGGATGCGGAGGTCTTTTCAGTATCATCTGAGGAGACCCAGGTAAGTTTCGAGACCAATCGGCTGAAGCATCTCCAGACAAAACAGCAGACCAGCGTGGCGCTGCGCATCATTCGTCAGGGCAGGCTCGGTTACGCCGTCACCACCAACCCTGATGAACACCCAAACCTGGTAGATAATGCCGTTGAGACATCGCGGTTCGGTATGACGGCCAGGTTTGAGCTACCATCGACAAATTCATATCCGCAGATTGAGGTTTTCAGCGCTGACGTCGAATCCGTACCCGTAGAAACAATGGTTGAGCTCGGCGAACAACTCATCTCCGCGGTTACCAAGCACACTCCGGGCATCATCTGCGAGGCCGAGGTGACCAGAGGAGTGGTCTCAGTACGGCTGATGAATTCTCGTGGCGGGCAGGCGGAGTACCGCAAAAGCTATTTCAGCTTTGGCATCGAAGGCAATTTAACCCAGGGCACCGATATGCTATTTGTTGGAGATAGTGCCAGCTCTTGCCAGCCGATAATGGAGCCAGGCACCGTAACCGATACTGTGCTTCAGCAACTGGAGCTGGCAAAGGAACAGGCAACGGTGCCCACAAAATCGCTGCCGACCATCTTCACCCCGAATGGAGTGGCCAGCGCCCTCGTCATGCCGCTGATGGCGGCCTTCAACGGCAAGACGGTACTGGAAGGGGCTTCCCCGATTGGGCAAAAGCTTGGTGAAAGGGTCTTTGACCAAAAATTTCAACTATGGGATGACCCGGTGATTCCCCTCCGGCCGAGCAGTCGACCCTGCGATGATGAAGGTGTGCCCAGCCAGCGCACCCCGCTTGTTGAGGCCGGGAAAGTAACCAGCTTCCTCTACGACCTTCAGACCGCTGCTCTGGCAAATACCCGGAGCACCGGCAACGGCAGCCGGGGTCATGGCGGATTGCCGTCTCCATCTCCGAGTGCTTTCGTGGTGGCTCCGGGCAGCTCCACCTTTGGCGATATGGTGGGGGACATCAAGGAAGGGCTGGTGGTGGAGCAGCTTATGGGTGCCGGACAGGGTAACATTCTGGGCGGCGATTTCAGCGGCAATGTCCTGCTAGGCTACAAGGTGGAAAATGGTAAAATAGTGGGTAGAGTGAAGGATACCATGGTTTCCGGGAATGTCTATCAGGTGCTGAAAGAAATCGTTGCCCTTGGCCGTGAGTCCAGGTGGGTGGGGGGCTTTTTACAGACCCCGCATATATACTGTCCCGCTCTATCGGTGGCGAGTAAGGGGTAGCCCAGGTAATTGAGGTGATGAGGAGGTTGAAATGAATTGGCTTCAAATCGTAGTAGCAATTTTGTTCGTCATCTTTTGGTGGATTGGAGGTACGTTAGTTATCATCCAGAGAATGCCATCAGATATTAAGCCAGTGATTTTTATAGGCAATCGGTTTGGTTTAATTCTTGGTATGTTTAATTTGTTGTTCTTCTTCGGTGCTGCCTTTTATCTTGGTTTCACTTGGTGGCCTTTAGTTTTGATAGCACTATTTATTGGTATTCTTTCAAGGTTCATTGTGTCCGATGCTTTTGTCTTAAGATTCATCATATTCCCACTATACATCGTATATTCTCGGTTGGTAATAAGGAGGTTGAAGTGAAAAGCAGACCACCTTCGGCACCAGCTGTAGTTGTGGGTACCATGCTATTGTTTATATTTATTACGATTCCTAGCATAATCCTTACTATCTCCCATTTTGTTTTGCTACCAATAGGATGGTTCTTGAGTGTTTTTACAGGTAAACCGTCTTCGCTTCGGGCTCACTTTATTACTCTTAAGCTAAGCCCAATATTCCTAATTCTAGTAATTCCAGCCATTTTCTACTTTTATGTCTGGGTACCATTGGCTTGGATATTCTTCACTTGGATGGTAATTTACTATATAAGTCGTAGGTGGACGGGAGCCGTACAACGAGACAGACAGATGGAAGAAGTATTAAAAAGGATGGACGCTCATGAAAGCAAGATAAAGGAATCTGAGAAGGATGGATAGAATTCCGCACTAAATAAACTTGTTCTAAGTACTAACAAACCGATGAGCACTAAGTTTAAAAATAAAGGAGTCAAAGCTACCAAGCGACTTTGCTCGCTTTTAGCCCATATGACGGACAGCCAAGGGGAACAAAAATATGAATGATGGTTGGTATGACACTGCACAGATTTGCGCTAACGGACATGTAATCAACTGGATGTCAATCTCAAAACCTGAGAATAACCGGGGGTTCTGTGGTAAGTGTGGAGCACCAACCATTACCAATTGTCAATATTGTAATGCTAAGATAATGGGCTACTATCATGTAGGACGCTTTACATATGAGGAACATAAAAAAAGAATGCGTGAGATACTGCACCCACTACCTAATGCTACACTTGATTATAATACTGGTTTGACACTGCCAAGCTTCTGCCCTGAATGCAGTGAACCATATCCGTGGACAGAAGCAAAACTCAAAGCCGCACAAGAGCTAACTGATGAACTTGATAGCTTGAAACCAAAAGAGCGTGAACTTCTGAAGAAAAGCCTTGATGATATTGTGCGGGATACGCCTCAAACCACTGTGGCAGCAACTCGGTTCAAAAAGCTTGTTGCTAAGGCTGGACCAGTTGTAGCAGATAGCTTTAGGAAAATTTTGGTAGATGTATTGAGCGAAACGGCCAAGAAAGTAATCTGGCCATCTTAAAATAAGAGGAGTCCAAGAGGGGCGAAGCCCCTCTCCCAAATCTTCCCCTTCCCCTTATCGAAGGGGAAGGGGATAAAGGGGATGGGGTTACCTCATAAAACTTAGTAGAATAAATTGAGGTGTGGTGAAATGAATGAGTTAGTCAAGCTTAAAGCTCGTCCCAGGTTAAATTCACCGAATATACTCGCCGCCTGGCCAGGCGTTGGGAACGTCGCCATGATTGTGGCTACGTATCTCTTGAGAAAGCTGAAATTTAAAGAACTCGGCGAGATTGAACCGTCGTACTTCTTCGACCCTGTCGGGGTGGTGGTCAAGGACAACGTGGTTGAGGAGCCGAAATTTCCGCAGAGCAAGTTCTACTACTTGAAGAACAAAGGCGGAGGCAGCGACCTCATCGTATTCATCGGCGAGGACCAGCCAGCAGCTAAAGGCTATGAGCTTGCCAACTGCGTCCTCGACGTTGCCGATAAGTTTAAGGCACCGAGGATATTCACCTGTGCCGCGGCAATGACCCGCATCCATCACACCGAATCGCCCGGGGTGCTGGGCGTGGCCACCAGCCCATCGGCAGCGGCCATTTTCAAGAAGTACAACCTGATGCATGCCGGTAACCTGCAAATCGCCGGATTGAATGGGTTGTTGCTGGGGGTGGCCAAGGAACGTGAGATTGATGGCATCTGCCTGCTCGGGGAAGTACCGGTCTACGCCACCCGTATTCAGAACCCGATGGCAGCGATGGCGGTACTCGAGGTGATGACCACGATGCTGGGCGTGGAGATTGACCTTGATGAACTGGCACAACTAGCGGTGGAAACGAAGCAGAGAATGAAGCAGGTGGCCTCGCAGGCGATGGGCGAGTATATTGACTATTTCACCGAGCCGATATGGGAGCGTGGCGAGGAAGAGGAGGACGAGGAGGAGTAATCTGAGGTCAGAGCGTGATGCTGGGCACCAAAGTCAGACTGCGTGAGAAAAAATTAACCGACGCCCGCAACGATTACCGGTGGCAGACCAATCCGGAACTGGTCCGACTTGACGCCATGCCCCTGCTGACCAGCTCTTTCCCGCGATATTTGCTTGACTATACGATGGCGCTGGGCAATCCTTCACCGAAACGCCGTACCTTTGCTATAGAAACCCTTGACGGCAGGCACATTGGCAACTGTGTTTATTACAGCATCGATAGGGAGAAGGAGGAGGCGGAGCTGGGTATCATGATAGGTGAACGGGACTGCTGGGACAGGGGTTATGGCACCGATGCCGTGGACACGCTCGTGGATTATATTTTCACCGAGACCGGTCTGCAGCGGATTTACCTGAAAACTCTGGACTGGAATGGGCGGGCACAGCGTTGCTTTGTTAAAAGCGACTTCATCCCCTGCGGAGAAATGGTGAAGAACGGGCATCGCTTTGTGCTCATGGAGGTGAGGAGAGAACAGTGGCAAAAAGAGCAGGGTCAGATTAAAGGAGCTGATTTTTGAAAGCGATTTACACTTCGCCGATTGACTGGCTCGGCGACCGCGTGCGCATCCTTGACCAGCGCAAATTGCCTGATGAAGAGGTATATCTGGAGCTGGGCGACTACAGGGATGTTGCCTCAGCCATCACAGAATTGAAAATAAGGGGCGCTCCGGCTATCGGGGTGGCTGGAGGCTATGGGATCGCCCTGGGGGCACTAAAAATTGAATCTGAGCAGAAGGACGATTTTCTGAAGAAGCTTGACGCGGTGATGGCCACCATCGCTGCCACCCGACCCACCGCCCGCAACCTCTTCTGGGCGATTCAGCGCATGCAGAAGATGGTTGAATCGGGTAATGATATAAATGAGATTAAATCGGCGCTGGTTGATGAGGCGGTGAAGATACATGCTGAAGCGGTGGAAGCAACAAGGAAGCTTAGCCAGTTTGGGACAGAGCTCATCCGTGATGGAGATACCGTCCTCGTACACTGCAACGCCGGACCGCTGGCCACCGCCGGCTACGGCACGGCGCTCGGCATTATCTTATTTGCTATAGAACAGGGGAAAAAGGTCAACGTGCTGGCTACGGAGACGCGTCCCGTGCTGCAGGGGGCACGGATTACTACCTGGGAGTTGAAAAAAGCTGGGATACCCGTCACCCTCATCACCGACTCTATGGCGGGCTACTTCATGCAGCGCGGTGAGGTTAACTGTGTTATCGTTGGGGCCGACCGCATTGCCGCCAACGGGGATACGGCCAATAAAATCGGCACGTATACCCTGGCGGTGCTGGCGAAGGAAAATAACGTCCCGTTCTACGTTGCCGCCCCCACCTCCACCATTGACCCCTCCCTCGCCTCCGGAGACGAAATCCCCATCGAGCAGAGAAAGCCGGAGGAGATAACCCATATTAAGGGCGTGCGCATCGCGCCGGAAGGCATTGCGGTACAAAATCCCGCCTTTGATGTTACCCCCCACCAGTACATCACCGCCATCATCACCGAAAAAGGGATAATGAAAGAGCCGTTCGGGGAGGGGATTAGAGGGATTTGTAGAGGATAGATGTGATGGAGAGGAAAAAGCTAGAAAGATTTCCTGAAGGAGTATTGGAACACATCTCCAAAATTATTGGTGAATACAGAACAGGCACTCAGATTGCAGAGCTTCTAAGGATCGCTGGTTACCCTAGAAAAAGCCAAGTTATAGGCACTAAGTGGCGTTATCTTTATGATGTTTTTACGGAATTCAATGATGAGCCAGAAGGCCAGTATCATATAGCAAAAATTATTCAGTCTTTCTGTGACCCTACACAGTGGATTGGTAGAGAACATTTACGCAAGGAAGTAATGGATGCCATTAATGAAGGATTGATCCACGTTGGATTACAAGTTAATGAGTATGGCAAAGCTGTTATTACCAAACAAAAGATAACTCACGCTGCTATCGAAGTGCCACCAGAGAAGGTGATGGAACCAAAATTGATGATAGTCGCACCAGTTTTTGGAGCCAAGGATATAAAAACAGAGGAAGACTTGTGTTTCGTACTGATGCCCTTCAAACCTTCATTTGATAGGCTGTTTGGAGAGAGAATAAAACCTGCTGTTGAGGCTTGTGGCCTAAAGTGTCTCAGATCGGATGACTTGTTCTCGCCTACGCCAATTTTGGAAGATATTTGGACTTATATTTGCAAGAGCAAGGTCATTATAGCCGATGTCACCGGTAGAAACCCAAACGTATTTTATGAAATGGGGATTGCTCACACGGTTGGTAAGCCTGTTATTATAATAACGCAAGATAAGGGTGACATACCGTTTGACATAGCACAGTTTCGGTACTTTTTATATTCTGACGATGCTGCTGGGTGGGACATACTCTTTAGCAATATCACTTTATCGCTCAAAGGTATACTCGCTGGAAGATGAAGAACTAACAATAGGAGGTCTCTAAATGCCTGATGCTAAGATAGCGGTAATCGGCGGGAGCGGGCTGTATGACATCGAGGGGATGGAAAATATAGAAGAAGTTGACATAAACACGCCGTTCGGCAAGCCGAGCGATAAAATCGTGGTGGGGAAGCTGGAGGGAATTGGGGTTGCTTTTCTGCCCAGGCACGGGCGGGGGCACCGTATCCTCCCCACCGAAGTCCCTTACCGGGCCAATATCTACGCCCTGAAGTCCATCGGGGTGGAGAGGATAATCGGCATCAACTCGGTGGGGAGCCTGAAAGAGGATTTCAAGCCCAGCGACCTGCTCATTCCCGACCAGCTCATCGACCGCACCAGGGGGAGGGTGAGCACCTTCTTCGGGGAGGGAATCGCCGCCCACATCTCCTTCGGCGAGCCGTTCTGTCCGTCACTGAGCCAGCTGGTCTATGGGGCAGCTAAAGATGCTGGCGCCACGGCGCACCGGGGCGGCACCTACGTGGTCATGGAGGGGCCGGCGTTCTCCACCAAAGCGGAATCATTTCTCTACCGCTCCTGGGGGGCGGACGTCATCGGCATGACGGCGCTGCCTGAGGCCAAGCTGGCGCGCGAGGCCGAAATCTGCTACGCTGTTATCGCCTGCATCACCGATTACGACTGCTGGCGCAGAGGCCATGACGCGGTCACCGCCGAGATGATAATCGGTCGTCTGCGCCAGAATATCGACACCGCCAAGCGCATCATCAAGCTGGCAGTGCAAAAAGTCCCGGCAAAACGCGATTGCGATTGTGCCACGGCGTTGAGCACGGCACTGATTACCGCGCCTGACGTCATGCCGGAGGCGCAGAAGAAAAAGCTCGATTTGCTCATCGGCAAGTATCTGAGAAAGGGATAACTATATGCCTGGAGTGGAATTCAACTGTTTGCCAACGATTATCGGCAGCATGCCCCATACCGACCCTGGTGTGGCGTGTTCGCAGATTGCCCATTATCTCAGAGACATCCCGGCCTGGCCGCAGCTGCCCAGGCGCTCGTTTCTGGAGAATATGTATGTCCAGTACAGCCAGGGGTTCCCCGGGGTGATGGTCAACGAGGCGGAGAAGAAAATCTATGTGAATCGCAATCAGGACCTGGACCAGCCTCTGGAACAGCTTTACTCGGCCTTTCTGGAGAACAGGTCAGATGAATTTGCCATCAGCGCCGATTATGCCGCCGGGCTCTACCGCTTTTTGGCGCTGGATAACCTGGCACCGAAAGCAGTGAAAGGGCACGTGACGGGTCCGGTTACCTGGGGGCTTACCGTGGCCGATGAGGATGGCAAGGGCATCCTTTACGACGATGTTCTGGGCGATGCCGTGCCCAAGCTGCTGCGACTGAAAGCGACCTGGCAGGAGAGAGAGCTGAAGCAGATATGTCGCCGCACCATTATCTTCGTCGATGAGCCGTATATGTCGGCCTTTGGCTCGGTGGGCATGATGCTTTCGAAGGAGAAGGTGGTCAGCCTGCTTAACGAGGTATTCGGCGGTATCGAGGGGCTCAAGGGTGTCCACTGCTGCGGCAACACCGACTGGTCGGTGATACTGGGGAGCGATGTCGATATCATCAGCTTTGACGCCTATAACTACGCCCAGTCACTGAGCCTCTATCCTGAGGATGTGAAAAGATTTCTGGAGCGGGGCGGCACCGTCGCCTGGGGAATTGTCCCCAACGAGGAGGAAGCCCTGAAACGTGAATCCGCGGCCAGCTTGAAAGACCGCCTTGAAGAAGCGATAGCGCCTTTTACCAGAAACGGCGTTTCTTTCCGTCAGTTAATCGCGCAGGGGCTGGTGACGCCGAGCTGCGGACTGGCCTCGCTGGCCAGCGAAGAGGCCGCCGTCCGCGTGCTGGAACTACTCGCCGAGCTTTCCCTTTCGATAAGGAGACGCTATGGAATGTAACATTGAAGTTAATAAAGCCGGATGCGCCTGCACCTATGAGACCTGTTCCAGAAAGGGCAAATGCTGCGAGTGTGTTGCCTATCACCTGAAGGATGACGAGCTCCCCGGCTGTGTGTTCCCACCTGAGGTGGAGAAGACCTTTGACCGCTCCTTCAGCCGGTTTGCCGAGATAGTTACTAGGGGAAAAAGATAATATAGTGGGCCTTGGCACCTATGAAGACAGTATACCTGCTTACCGGCAGGCCGGGGACAGGAAAGACCAGCCTGGTCAGGCAGGCAGTCGCGGAATTAAAGGGAAAAGCAGGCGGCTTCTACACCGAGGAGATACGTGTTCAAGGCACGAGGCTCGGCTTCAAACTTATCACGCTGGACGGTCAGGAGGCAGTGCTGGCCCACGTTGACTTTCATAGCCGATACCGGGTGGGAAAATACGACGTTGATATTGACAGCCTGAATAAGGTGGGAGTTCCCGTGCTGGAGGAAGCAATCGGGCAGCGCGATGTCATCGTCATCGATGAAATAGGCAAGATGGAATTGTTTTCAAATCGCTTCCGGGAAGTCGTGCTGGAAGCAATTCAGAGTGGTAAGCGGGTGCTCGGCACCATCATGCTCAAACCTGACCCGTGGGCAGATGATATCAAACGTCAGCCGCAGGTCAAACTCGTTGAAGTTACCCGAACCGATTATTACCGAGTGCTGGCTGATATAAAAAGCTGGGTAAAAGATGGGGTGTAGTAAGAGGGGGCGAAGCCCCCTCTAAAATGCCTTTCCCCTCTCCTTATCAAGGAGAGGGGGATAATGGGGGTGAGGTTGAAAGTGATTCGGAAGGTAAAAAGCAGGTTGAGGGAAACCTTGAAGAAGGTATGGACTTATGTCGCAGTTTCCAGAGCTGATTAAAGCACTGCTTGACTCGAAGTCCTATCCACATTCGCCGTCGCGGGTGGACCTGGTCCAGACTCAGATGTCCTTCGTTTTTCTCGCCGGCGACCTTGTTTACAAGGTGAAGAAACCGGTGAATCTGGGATACCTGGACTACACGACACTGGAAAAGCGTCACTTTTTCTGCCAGAGAGAAGTCGACCTGAACCGGCGCCTCTGCCCCGATGCTTATCTGGACGTTGTCGCCATCACCGGGCAGGAGGACCGGGTATCCCTGGATGGGCCCGGCAGGCCCCTGGAGTATGCCGTGAAAATGCGTCGACTCCCTCAGGAGGCGATGATGAACGCCATGCTCCTTCGTGACGAGGTAACGCCTGAGATGCTGGCTTCAGTGGCGGAAAAGCTGGCCGAATTCCACAAAAAAGCGGAGACAAACGCCGCCATCAGCGCCTTTGGCGACCTGGATATTATCAGACAAAATACGGTGGAAAATTTCGAACAGACCAAGAAATATATCGACACCACCATTTCCCCTGAGAAATACCAGCGTATCAAAACCTATATGGAATACTTTATGGCGCGGAACACTCCTCTATTTCGCCGACGCATCAGCGAGGGCAAAATCCGTGACTGCCACGGCGACCTCCACGCCGCCCATGTCTGCTTCTGCAACGGCATATGCATCTACGACTGCATTGAATTCAACGACCGCTTTCGCTATGGCGATGTCGCCTCGGAAGTAGCTTTCCTGGCCATGGACCTGGACCATTACGGTAGAACCGACCTGTCGCGCCAATTTGTAAATGCCTATACGGCAGCGAGCCAGGATGCAGAGTTAAAAGCGTTGCTCAATTTTTACAAATGTTACCGGGCGTATGTTCGGGGTAAAGTGGAGGGTTTCAAGCTCGACGACCCCCATATTGCAAAAACGGAGAAGGAGAAAGTATTGGCTATAGCTCGAGACTATTTCGAGCTTGCCGATTCATATACCGCACATGAGGGGTGACGAAGTGAGAAAACCGTTTCGGCAGTTTATCGAAACCGAGCTGGGCTCAGGTTTTGTGCTTATCGCCTGCGGTCTTCCCGGTACCTGGAAAACGGAGGCAACCGAGGAGGTGGCTAGGATTACCGGCTACCCATTGCTGCGAACCGACCTCATCAGGCTGGAGCTGCTGAAAAATGAAGACGTTTTTGACGAAAAGGTGGCCGCCGATATGGATAAGCGCACCATGGTCTATGACGAGATGTTCCGGCAGGCAGCGGAAGAAAGTCTTGATAAAAAAGGCGGAGGGGTGATACTGGATGCGACCTTCATCACCCAATCGTTGCGGCGGCGGGCCGCGGCCATTGCGGCG
This sequence comes from Chloroflexota bacterium, assembly GCA_018829775.1. NCBI lineage: Bacteria > Bacillati > Chloroflexota > Chloroflexota bacterium. The sequence continues at coordinate 103,581 of JAHJTL010000097.1, forward strand.
GAGCGCAATTACAGGTTTGTTATCCTGCAAACCGACTGTCCGCAGGCGGTAGCCATCAGGAGAATCCTGGCGCGGACCAAAGATAACTACCAATCAAATGCCCTCACCGAACAGGCTTACCTCAACAATAAAAAGAGGTTCGAATCAGTAGACCTGGATGATTTAAAGAGCCTGCATCCGAACCTGGATATCGCTCATCTGACCGTTGATACCAGTCAGGACCCACCGGAAGACTGGTACATCATCGGTGTAGCGAGAAAGTAGGGGCGGCTAGACATTTTCTCCCTGATAGGTTCCCCGGTAGCCCCTGGTCTTCCCAGTCAGTTTGAAGAAAATAAGTTGCACGATTCGGGCATTGCGCTGCAGTCGGAATCCCTGAGGGTTATAGACAACCATAAGTGACTGCGAGCGTCCCGCGTAGCCGGCATCCCATACCGCCGTGTTGATAGTGACGCCGCAGCGGAGCAGGCTGGAACGGGGCGCCGCGAGCGCGGTGATATCTTCGGGCAGGTTGACGATTTCATTGTAGGTAATCAGGTATATGCCGGCTACAAGGTCAATGTAGCCCAGTCCGTCAAAGACAAGGGGAGCCAGTTCGGAGACCTGGCGCTGGCTGTTATCCACGGCTATGGTACCGGCTGACTGGAGCAGAGAAACCTCGCGCAGGGTGAGGTCGATGCCGTTGGGTTGGAGCTGCTGCTCCAGGTCCACCCAGCCCTCCACCAGAGGTAACTTCCCTTTCAGCAATCGGCGTATTTCGGCACGCGACAGTACAGTGGTCATTTTTCCGTTCTAAAATGAAGTCGTTGTCTAGTATACACTTTTCTGACCGTATTTTTCACATTTTTGGTGTTTCCTTTACAGATGGTGCCGCTTTCAGTACAATAAGGCCGATAATGATTAAAGCGGTCTTCTTTGACCTGTACCATACGCTGCTTGGCTATGACCCACCAAGGGAAGAACTCCAGGCAGAGGCTTTGAAGGACTTTGGCATTGAGGTGAATTCGGAGAGCCTTCTCCACCCCCTGGTTGTCGCCGATGAGTATATCTACCGGGAACATGCCCGTGTTTCGCTGGGCCAGCGTTCCAAGGAAGAGCAGATGGCGGTCTGGGCGCAGTACGAGCGCATACTGCTCAGGGAAGCCGACATTGAAGCCGATGACCAGCGCATTATGGGACTGCTGGGGAAGATGAGAGAGTTTGAGCTGAAGCAGGTGCTTTTCGACGACGTTTTGCCCACACTGAACGAGCTCAAGAAACAGGGACTGACTCTGGGCCTCATTTCCAATGTGGATCAGGATATCACCACGCTATTGGACAACCTGGGACTGACAGCTTTGCTTCAGGTGGTGGTGACCTCACAGGACACGGGCTTCAACAAACCGAGTCCGGAGATATTTCAGGAGGCGGTGAAAAGGGCTGGAGTTCGGGCTAACGAAGCCCTCTACGTCGGCGACCAGTACCAGATCGATGTCGTCGGCGCCAATCGGGCCGGGATGAAGGGGATTTTGATCGACCGCATTGATTATTTTACCGAAGTGAACGATTGTCCCCGTCTTCATAACCTCATGCAGATACTGGAATACCTGGCCTAACCACATAGTCTTATCGCTGGCTCTTACTATTCTGCATCCGTACCCAATGGACAAACAGCGCATTTCCCCTGCGTGCAGAGTGTTTTATAGATGTGAATTAATCCCTGCTGCCGCTGTGCCGAATTTATGGGCACGCAACTGCGGCCAAGCTGCCTTGACATGTGTCTTTCAATGGCGTTGGTGCTCGTTTTGGGGTAGGCGGTGAATATCGCCAGAGACCTGGCCGCCAGTTCCGGTTGTGCATTGAATCCGCTCCAGGCGTAGGTAAAAGGCAGGATGATGTTGACGACAATGGCGGTGGCACGGCTGTTCCCGATGAGTGCCGGGACGATGTGTCTGCTGTAGCAACCGAAGTCATAGTATGTCTTCCAGTAGTCACTGGCCATTACCATCAGGGCGGCTTCAAGCGCCAGGCACGCTTGGTCAATTTGCGTCTTCGATATTAACTTGATGCTCTCTTCTAATATACCCTCTTCACGATAGCGAAGTATCAGGTAGCTTATGCCGGCAATGCGACGTACGGGGAAGTTGTTCGGTCTGACTTTAACCAGGCGCCAGCTATCGGCTGACATTACGTGCCCGCGGTCATATCCAGACCAGTATCTTTCCAGTAATTCAACCCGGTGGTCACTTGTTACGGCAAAGTCACGGATGCCGCGTTGCGATGGCAGTAAACCGGCGGTACCCAGAAGCAGTGCTTGCTGTCGGGGAAGGCTTTGGTCATCCAACTGATAACGCCGAGCTAGGGCTTCCAGATGGTGTAAGGGCACTTTGTGGGCCAGTTCCTCGAAGGGGAGTTTGTTTTTCGAATAGCCCAGTGCCCCCATTATTCCCCGGTAAAATATCTGTTCCGGTGTGTCTCTGCTTAATTCGCCTCGAAATGCGGTCGCTTTGGCCAAGAAACGTTCCCGCCCGGCAGTATCCAGTATTTTATCTATTTCATTTATCGGCATCGATTTAACGGCTTGATAGCAGGGCAGGGCAAAGACATCTGCGCCATAATCGGTCCCCATTCGCTGTTTGGCAGTGCTTTCCAGGTGTTTGCTCAGCGCGAGAACCGGGACCTGCTTTCCATTCTGCAGCTGAGTAACCGGCTCGGTATCACGCCACATCACCGCGTGCAGGATGGTGCGATTATAAGCCGGGTCCTGATGATGGCGATGCCGCTTCCAACCACTTGACCACCGGTGAAATTCGATGTCGCCCTTCACCAATCCCTGGCGCGTTAAGATGACGGCGTCTCTTAGATCAGCCCCCCGGTCATCGTTTCCCCTCCCCGGGTAGATAAGGTGAATTGGCTCGTCTTCCTCTGTGATGAGAGCGGCTCTACGGGGGAGCCGTTGCCAGACCTGAATGAGGTAGTATTCCGATATTCCAGCTTCAGACGCCGCTGCCCGGCCCTTTTGCCGGCAGCGTTCGCTCTCTTTCTGTCTGCCCGGTATAGTCGCTGGCAAGGTGAACATAATACACCATATTTGGGTGGATACAGTATATCACAATAATCAGGAGGTGATAATTTACCTGACGTGGTAATGATACACGGAAACGTGTATGGTGTCAAGAACCAACCGGACTATTTTCGACGGTTAGGCGGTATATTTAAACTTGGACTGCTCGGCGACGATGGAGAGAAGGGTGGCTGAGGCGCCGCGTGGCTGGTACATCCCGGTCTCCCACTCGCTGATGGTCTGCTGGCGGGTTCCTAGCTGGTCCGCTAGCTCGCGCTGGGTGAGCCCCAGATGTCGGCGCAAATCCTGGATGCGCTTGCTGTCCCAGCTTATCTTGCGTGCATCATACTGTCTGTTCATCGTGCTCATCTTACACGATTCAGTGTATGCTGTCAAAGGCACAACGTTATTGTGCAATATAAAACATAAAGAATATCAAGAAAAACCGAAATTATTGAAGAAAATAAGAGGAAATCGATGTATAAATGACCGTCAATGGTGCTAAGGGGCTAAATATGGTAATCTATGGTGTTGAAGAGAGTATAACATTGATGCTATTATATTTTTAGCACTCTCAACCAGAGAGTGCTAAATAATGAGAATCAGTCATTGTTTAATTAAATAAAAGGAGGATAGGAATGGCAGTCAAGTTGCAGCCGCTCGCAGACAGATTGGTGGTGAAACCGATTGAAGCTGAGGAAAAAACCAAGGCGGGGATCTATTTGCCGGATACAGCCAAAGAGAAACCGCAGGAGGGCGAGGTCGTTGCGGTGGGACCCGGCAGGCTATCCGATGATGGCAAGCGCATTGCCATGGATATCAAGGTAGGTGACATCGTAATCTATGCTAAATACGGCGGCACCGAGATAAAGCTCGACGATGAAGAATATATGATTCTGCGCGAGAGCGATGTTCTGGCCAAGAAGGGCAAGTAAGTACCGAAACACTGTAAGGAGGGAAAAATGGCGAAACAGATAATATTTGATCAAGAGGCGAGGCAATCGCTGAAAAAGGGGATAGATGTTCTGGCGAACGCCGTCAAGGTGACACTGGGCCCGAAAGGGCGTCCGGTAGCCTTGGACAAGAAGTGGGGAGCACCATCCGTAATCGATGATGGCGTTACCATTGCCAAAGACATTGAACTCCAGGACCCGTTTGAGAATATGGGCGTGCAGCTGGTCAAGGAAGCAGCCAGCAAGACCAATGATGCCTGTGGTGATGGCACCACTACTTCCACCATTCTGGCGCATGCTATCATCACCGTGGGTTTCAAGAATGTGGCTGCCGGGGCTGACCCGCTGGCGCTGAAAAGGGGCATCGAGAAGGCAACCGGTGCCATCATTGAGGAACTGAAATCGGTCTCAACACCGGTTAAAGACAAGGAACAGATTGCCCAGGTGGCAACCATCACCGCCAAAGACCGGGAAATCGGCAACCTCATTGCCGAGGTAATGGACAAGGTGGGAAAAGACGGCGTGATTACGGTCGAAGAGTCCAAGGGCATTACCTACGAGACGGAATATGTCGAAGGTATGCAGTTCGACCGCGGCTACATCAGCCCTTACTTAATCACCAAACCGGAACGCATGGAGGCGGAGATTGAGGACCCCTACATCCTGATTACGGATAAGAAGATTTCGGCCGTATCCGACCTTCTGCCGGCGCTGGAAAAGATACTGCAGGTATCGAAGAACCTGCTTATCGTGGCGGAGGATGTCGACGGCGAGGCTCTGGCCACCCTGGTGGTGAACAAGCTGCGCGGCACCCTCAATATCCTCGCCGTAAAAGCACCGGGATTTGGCGACCGGCGCAAAGCGATGCTCGAGGACATGGCCATTCTCACCGGCGGCAAGGTAATCTCCGAGGAAGTCGGGCGCAAGCTGGACTCGGTTACCGTTGAGGACCTGGGTCGGGCGCGCCGGGTAACCTCGGACAAGGACAAGACCACCATCGTTGAAGGTAAGGGGGAAGACGAGGCAATCAAGGCGAGAATCAAGCAGATAAAAGCCCAGATTGAGGAGACCACCTCTGACTTCGACCGCGAGAAGCTTCAGGAGCGGCAGGCCAAGCTGGCCGGTGGTGTGGCGGTAATCAAGGTTGGCGCCGCCACCGAGGTTGAGCTCAAAGAGAAGAAGCACCGCGTTGAAGATGCCCTTTCGGCAACGCGAGCTGCCGTAGAGGAGGGCATTCTGCCCGGCGGCGGCGTGGCCCTGCTCAATTCACTTTCAGTTCTGGATAAAATTGATGTAAAGGGAGACGAAGCCACCGGCGTCGATACCGTGCGCAAGGCGGTGGAAGAACCGATTCGCTGGATCGCGGTCAACGCGGGTCAGGACGGTTCGGTGGTCGTCGATGCGGTCAAGAAGAGCCCGGCCGGCACCGGCTACGACGCCGAGGCTGGCGAATATGGCGATATGGTGCAGAAAGGCATCATCGACCCTATGAAGGTCGTCCGGAGTGCCCTGCAGAATGCCGCCAGCATCGCCTCCATGGTGCTGATTACCGAAGCGCTGGTGACCGATATTCCGGAGAAGGAGAAGGCACCGCCGATGCCCGGTGGCGGCGGCATGGACTACGGCATGTAAAGCTGGATAGATCTACTGCGTAAATATTGCCAGTAAATGATAGAGCCGCGACCTTTCGGGTCGCGGCTCTTTTTTATCTCGGAGAGGAGGGCGAATCTTCAGGACCTGATTCTGGGAAGTTTAAGAGACAGACTTACTAACGGGGATTTTGGGAAGAGTGGAGTCTCCTTTATAGTATTGTGATTTTGGATTAAAGAACAGGCTTGATATCGGGGAGTCTAAGAGGGGCGAAGCCCCTCTTTTAATTGTATTCCCCCTCTCCTTTGAAGGAGAGGTTCAAAAGGCAAAACTTTTAAAAAGACTTTTACTTTGGTCTATTAAAATCGTTCCTTTTTACACTGCACAATTAGATGAATTGTTGGATTCCGAACAATTCTAAAAGGAAAGACCGTTTGTTTTTAATGTTTTCAAGGCTGAAGCTCTGGCAGCACAAGGTCGAGGCCCTGACCCGATGGTATGACTATGACCTTGATGTCTTCTCCAAGCCTATCGAGCAGGATATACTGCAGGACCTCAGGTGTTAGAGATCCCTCGATGTCCCTGTTGGCGGCAACTTGGGCCTCAGTGACCACACGGATATACTCGGCTTCACCTATCGCCTTGGCTATTCGTGCGTCTGCTTCTCCTTTAGCCTCTGCCTGTCTCTGTTGGGCTTCGACCTTGACACGCTCCAGCTTGTTCGTTGCCTCAAGTACTGCCTGTTCTGCGGCGACTTTGGCTTCAATAGCCGCCGTAAACGTTTCACTGAACTGGAAGTTGGTTATCGATACTGTCTCTGTTACAATGCCACGCTCGAACAGTCGATTCGACAGGCTATCGGTAATGGCAGCCTTGACCTCGTCACGTCTCAGGATAAGGTCTTCTGCGTTGAATTTAGCAGTGACCTGCTTGATGGTCTCCTGAATGGCCGGAGCGGCTATCCTGTCAATGAACTCCAGCCCCAGTGTTCTGTAGACCTCAGCGGCCATGCTCGGGTCTAAGTGCCAGTTGAGAGCAATGGTGGTGCTGACATCCTGGAGGTCATTCGTTACTGCTGACGAATCAGCTTCATATTTTTGGGTCTGGACTGACATCTTCACCACGGAATCGATAAACGGCAGCTTCGTCTTGAGACCCTCATCTAGAATACTGCCAGTAATGGCGCTGAACCGAATGACTACCCCGCGATGGCCGGCAGGAATAGTGGTGAACGAGCCGTAGATGAGACTTGCAACGATCACGACGACCCCGATAATGCTGCCAATGCTACCCTGAAGTCGAGCTTTGGGATCCCCCTGACTTCCCTTGTTTGTCTGCCAAACGTAGCCTCCGATGATAAGGACGATGATACCAATAATGAGCAGTAAAATCATTGTCGACTCCTTTTAAAGGTTTTTCTTCTTGATTTGGGCTTATATGGTCCTGCGAAATAAATAGATGCCATCTCACCACCCCCTACATCTCTTTATGCACACCATGTCAACGTGTATCAAGTAGCCGAAAGCGTTTACCGTCGTGACGCGTAGCTGTAGCCAGGGCTTCCGTTACGCTGTGCCTTTCTTGCTCGGCGGCACTCGGGACAACGCTTAGGTTCATTCTCAAAGCCACGACATGAATAGAATTCTTGTTCTCCGGCAGTAAAGGTGAACTGTTGCCCACAATCAGAGCAGTGAAGGGACTTGTCTTGAAAACTCATTGGATGACCTCATCTCTTACGAATTTTAGTTAGAGTTCGGGTCATCCAATACTTAAGATAAATCTGAGTGAAGATGCTTGTAATGACCTAAACGTGAACTATATATATTATACACTTAATAGAGCGTCTTTGTAAAAAATAAACTTAAAAACCTAACCTTCGAGGTAGAAACAGGCGCTTGAGGCCTCACAAACTAAAGTATAGCTGTTAATGAAAATATCACATTACACAGAATTGTGCCAATTACACATTTTGACGTTCTGTTGGGTACTTAACAAAAGGGGCTTTTGTCCTATTTGACAACCTAGCTTGATTTTCAGCTTCATTATTTAACATTTAGTCAAAAAGGGGTATTTCAAGAACTAGCTACTTTCCGGGTAATCCCAGAGGGGGTTAATTAACAATAAAAAGAAAAGCCTCCCTGACTGGGAGGCTTCAGTTATCATGTTAGAAAGCTACTGTGGCTGGAAACCAGAAATGGTTTCTACTTCCTAACTATTGTTTACCAATCTCTTGTTTTCTTACGATTCGCCGTCGCGGTCGCTGCGAATAGCGTAGTTCTTTGTCTGGCACAGGCTTGGTGTAATCAAAGTCTTGAAGCGTCATACGCTCCAGCGGCGCGTTAAGAAGCCGTTCAAGAGCACGTATCTTATCCGCATCAGCATTTGTCACAAATGTTAATGCATCACCATTTTTATCGACCCGCCCGGTACGGCCGATTCGGTGGATGTAGTCATCCGTACTCTCGGGCATATCGTAATTGATGACGTGGGAAATACTCAAAACATCGATACCGCGGGCAGCAATATCGGTCGCCACCAGAATCTTGATCGAGCCGTTACGGAAGCCTGTAAGCGCGGTCTGTCTCTGATTCTGTGACAGATTCCCCTGCAGTGAAGTCACCCTAAAGCCGACTCTTACCAGTTGCTGCGCTACACGTTCGGCGCGGTGTTTGGTGCGTGTAAAGACAAGCACCGATTCTGTTTGGGTGCCATTTAGAATTTCCTTCAACAGCGCCGTTTTGAGGTGTTGTTGTACCGGGTACAGAACATGTGACACCGTTTTTGCCGGCAAGGTGCGGCCGATCTGCACAGTGACCGGGTCATGCAGGATTTCACGCGCCAGGCGCCGGATATTGTCGGGCATGGTGGCAGAAAAAAGTAGGGTCTGTCGCTTGTTCATGATACACGACAAAATATTACGAATATCGGGTAAAAAACCCATGTCGAACATCCGGTCAGCCTCGTCAATGACGAGGATTTCCAGGTCTGATAAACTCATAGTTCCTTTCCAGAGGTGGTCGAGCAGGCGGCCCGGGCAGGCCACTGCGATTTCAACGCCGCTACGCAGATTCCTGGTCTGCTGTTCTATGCTCACCCCGCCGTAGATAGAAATGCTCTGCAGTCCGATCCTGCTCCCCAGGGTGTTGATAACCTCGCAGGTCTGCTCGGCCAGCTCGCGCGTGGGTGAGACTATCAGAGCCCGAACACATCCTCGCGGGCCTGATCGCAGACGCTCTAGAATAGGCAGTACGAAAGCCACCGTCTTACCCGTTCCGGTCTGGGCCAAACCAATGATATCCCGCCCCTGCATAATCGGTGGGATGGCCTGTAATTGTATTGGTGTAGGTATGGAATAACCGAGCGCACGTACACCAGCCATGATGCTCGGATGCAAATTAAAGGTTTCGAAATTCATTTAACTCCTTGAAAAAATGCTGATTAAGCACCTGCATTACAGGTGTTTAATTAACTATGTCTCTTCTTTCTCTTTTTTTATTAAGTTGGCTATTACTTCTGATATTGAGGGGAACCGTTCCGCGCTTATCTGAGAGATGAAGGGCTTCAACGACATTAACAATCCGGTTCCTCAGTTTTTTCCCTTCGAGATTGGCAATCGCGGTTGCGCCTTCAGATTTCGAGGCCATTTCAACATATCCATAGCCCCTCGGTTGACCGCTGCCGATATAATTGTCGTTCATGATGGTTACAGATATCACCTCCCCAAATTCTGTGAACTCTTTACGCAGTTCATCTTCGGTCGTTTCGAGCGATAGGTTGCCCACATAGATATTCATGGTACCCCCCTTTTATCAAATCGGTTACGCTGCCCCGATTTGTGACGGGTGAGTCAGTAAAGGCATATGCAACTGCCAGTACTAATTCAAGTCGCCGGGTTGACTAATACCTTCGCTGCCTGCCACCACCCGAGCGGCCGCCTCTACCACCACCGTAACCACCGCTGCCATAGCCGCCACTCCTCCTGTCGCCGTAGGAACCACCACCCCTGTTGTCTGTGCGAGGACGCGACTCATTAACCACGATAGTACGGTCTTTCAATGTTTTACCGTTAAGCCCCGTGATAGCGGCTTCGGCCTCAGACTTTGATGCCATTTCCACGAAGGCAAAGCCCTTGGGCCGCCCACTGAACTTGTCGGCGGGAATAGCTACGGATTCAACCTTACCAAAAGCACCGAATTCTGCCAAAAGTTCATCTTCGGTAACATCAAAGGATAGATTGCCCACATAGATTTTCATAATTTGCCCCCTCTTATCTTGGATTTATCATTTGTTAAACTTAATATCCTTGTCGCCGCTTTCGTTGTGCGTTCTTTTTGGGTTTGATGCGGGCTGCCTCACTCTTCGGTACGAAATGGCAGTTGGCTTTTACTTCCCGAAGGACACCACTCATCTGCACCATTCGCTGAAAGCGACGCAGCAGCCATTCCTGCGATTCACCTTCATGTATTGATATTTCTAACGACAAAACTTACATTTGCCTGAGCCACACCCAGGCCGGTTGCCCAATCCGGATGTAGCTCATGGCTTAACCTCACTTATCTACTCGGTCGGACTTTTCGGTAGCAATCACTGCAATACACTGGTCTACCCTGGCTGGGCTCGAACGGTACTTCAGTTGCCTTGCCGCAATCAGAACACACTGCGGGGAATAGTTGACGTCGGGGTGTATAACCGTAGCTGCCATTTCCATAGCTATTGCCACTGTTCCCGTAGCGCTCTGACTTCCGTGCCTGGCGGCATTCCGGGCATCGCTTCGGGTCGTTAGTATAGCCTCTCGACTGGAACTGTTCCTGTTCCTCAGCGCTAAAGGTGAAAGTATTACTGCAATCGGAACATTCGAGGGTCTTGTCCTGAAAACTCATTGGATGACCTCCTCTCCTATAAATTTAGTTGGAGCTTGGGCCATCCAATACTTGATATAAATCTTAGGGGACTTTAAGAAGCTTGTATTAGCCTAAACTTGAACTATAAATACATTATACACTAAAGAGAACTATTTTGCATTTTGTTCAGTTCTGGTCATAGAAGCTTGAGATGTTACCCATTGAACGATTATCTGTTTTGTGCAATTCGGGTAATAACCGCTTGTTTGATATTGATGAAATTTGGTCGTCCTCACAACGCCCTACCCTCGTCCGGAAAACATTGAATTCAAGGAAATATCTTATCCGGACAAGAAATACGCCTCGTTAGGATTTACAATCCCCTATTTTGTCAAATGGCTTGATCAATGATATCCGTTTGTTTCTTCGTCCTGACAAAAAACACCAATAGCAAAAAGGGCTGGTTGAGAATACCCAGCCCTTTGTTTTTCAGCTAGTATGTTGTATATACTAGGCCTTTCCAATCCGGAACATCTTTGTCCCACATGTGGGACAGGTACCCTGAGTCGCTGGTCTGCCATTTTTCATTGTGATAGACTTGGGATCTTTCATCTCTTTCCTAGAGCGGCATTTCATACAATACGCTTGCATCGAGTGTTACCTCCTTTATTTGTTGGGTTGAGAGGATATTAAATTATCCTTATCATAATGTCAAATAGCCTTAAGAAAAGACTGGACAATAGCCCAAATTGTCAAATCACACAATCTGACGCGTTGTTCAACGCTTAAAAAGGTCCGCCAAATATCACGCCTAGAGCGCAGGCATGAAACCATCAACGAAAAAGGGAATCTTTTTCATTTAATATTCCCTGATATGCGCTACCTTATCATCATACCAGGTAGCCAGAGGACTAACTGCGGGAAAAACGAGCATAAGGCAAGCCCCAGCATTATCAGGGGGATAAACGGAATTACACCCCGGATGACATCAGCCATGGTTATTCCCAGTTCTGGTGGCGCCGCACCGACGGTAAAGTATATGGCGGGAGCGAAGGGGGGAGTATTGAATCCCATCTGAAGGTTAATACAAATCATTATGGCAAACCAGATGGGATCGAACCCCAGAATCGGCACAATGGGGAACACTATCGGAACTATGATGGCGAGGATACCCAGCCACTCAACGAAAAATCCCAGGACAAAAACAATGAGCATGACTGCGGCAAAGGCACCCCATGGCCCGCCCGGGGCAGCCAAAAGCAGTTCCTCGATTACGTTGCCGCAACCCAGGTGCAGGAACACGCCTACGAAAGCGAAAGATATGCCGGCGATGAAAAAGACATATGTGAAAAGCTTTATCGTCTCGTAACAGGTCTCTTTCAGTAGCCGAAAGCTAAAGTTGCGGCGGGCTATGACCAGAAGCATTGAGGCGAAAGCTCCGGTAGCAGCTGCCTCGGTGGGAGGGGCGATGCCGAAAAAGATAACCCCCAGCACGGAAAGGATAATAAATGCGGGCGGTACCAGCGAGACAAGGAGCATTTTCGTTTTCTGCCAGAAGGGGATTGCCCTCTCTTCAGCAGGAATCACCGGCGCCAATTTTGGTTGCAGGAAAGACCGAATGGTGATGTAGGTAATATACAGGCCACCAAGCATGAAGCCGGGGATAAAGGCCCCAAAGAAAAGCTTTCCTACGGAGAGTTCAGCCAAGGGACCAAAAACCACCAGCATAATGCTCGGTGGGATGAGAATACCCAGAGTGCCGCTAACCGCCGTGGTGCCCGCAGCCAAACTTTTGTTATAACCCCGCTTTATCATTGACGGGAGAGCCACCAGGGCTAACATGGTGGTAGAAGCGGCGATTACCCCGACACAGGCAGCCAGGATAGTACCGACAATCACCGTGGTTACCGCCAGGCCACCCCTGTAGCCACCCAGCCATATATACATGGCTTTATACATGTCTTCCACGGTCCCGGATTTTTCCAGCCACAGTCCCATAAAAATGAAAAGGGGAAGCGCCAGAAAGCTGTACTTCTGCGAGAAATCATACATACGCAGATAGAGTACGTCGCCAGTTATAGCCGGGCCGGCTGTGGCAAACCCGACCAATACCGCCACGGCACCGATGACGGCCGCGATGTAGTACCCGGTGAGCACGCCGACCAGGATGCCGCCGAGCATTATTACGGTAATAACTTCTGGACTCAGGTCAATCATAAGGCTTATTCCTCACCGCGAAGTAAAAATCACGAAAGAAGCGAGCCAAACATTGAAGGGTGAAAGTGCACCATCCTAACAGGTAAATGGTTCTGAAGGGAGCTGCCGGGGGATACCACCAGCTCTCATCTCTCACCTCACCCATAACCCAGGATTGCCACGCCCACTCCGCAGAATTCGTCAAAAACACATAAAGCACAGGGACCATGAAAACCAGGAAAAAGCTGATGTCAAGAATCATCTTTACTCTGGTTGGAAACATCCGGTAAATAATATCAATTCTGAGATGCTTGCGGTGGACATGGGCATAGGCCAGACCCATGACGACGAGGGTTCCACCCATCATCTGGCTGGTCAGATGGGCCCATATAGTTGGGCGGTTAAAGCCCCACCTGGCTACCACTTCAAAGACAAGTACCAAGACAAGGGCGAACGCCAGCCAGCTGAATGCCCTTCCGCTGTAGTCACTAATGGCATCAACAATTTTGAGTGCTTTTTTCAATGGCCCTCAGTGTCTTTCGGTAAAATTTTCCCTGCCCCCCGCCCGGACCGATGCTCCCGGGCGAGGGGCAGGGTCCCGTGTCTACTTTATTTTTATTAGGCTTTTTACTGCGCTACAGGCGCGAGAAGCCTGCCCTTATCATGTCTTGGAACTCCATCATTGAGCTGTATAACTTGTCAATGAAGGGGTCTGCTGCACTTTTTTCGGCGTAGAACGCACGCGCTTCCTTGGCATAGGCTTCTTCTATCTCGTCGGAAACTAATTCTACCGTGCTGCCGTAGTCAATGAAATTCTGCACGGCCTTAACATCTTCGACCGCGTAGAGATAGTAGACCTCCATCATCACGCCCTGCGTGAACGACGTTACAAGCTGCTTGAGGTCATCTGGCAGCTCCGCCCAGCGCTCTTCATAGACAAGGCACTGCATGTACTCCATGGGCTGGCGCGACGCCGAGAGATAAACGTACTGCCCCACTTCCTGCAGGCCGCGTGACCAGTTAGAGGCCGGGGTGGACACCTCATAGGCGTCAATTACGCCCCGTTGCATTGATTCATAGACTTCCGAGGAAGGGAAGAAACTCGCTGCAGCCCCCATTCTGGCCAAAATTTCGCCACCATCACCTGATCCCCGAAATTTCAATCCCTTGATGTCTGCCGGCGTGTTTAATGGCCTGTCGGAGTGCAGCCACGTTTCCGGAGTGGTGATGTACCCGCCATAGGGTATCACGTGCAGGTCAAAGTCCTGAAGCATCTCATCCATTAGCTCGGCGCCACCTCCGTACATCAGCCAGGCGTGAAACTCGACGCCAGTCAATCCGCCGGAGACATAAGACATCATAGGAGCGGGGCCAGGTATGAATTTCTTCCAGTGTGCCGCGGGTGTCAGGGCAAAGTCCAGAGCGCCCTGGTTCACCGTCTCAAACTCCATTTGCTGTTCCACAATGTCACCAGCGCCAAACCAGTCAATCTCCAAGCGCCCACCGCTGGCAACCTCCATTCTATCCAGCATCTCCATCCACTTTTGGTTCTTGGGGTCTACCAGCATACTAGCGACTTGCCCCACCCATCTAATTGCTTTTTCTGGTTGGGCCGGGGCTGGTGCCGGAGATGGTGCGGGCGTTGGAGCGGGTGCCGGGGCTGGCGCCGGGGCTGGTGCTGGAGCAGGCGCCGGTGCGGGTGCTGGAGCTGGAGCCGGGGCTGGTTTCGCACAAGCAGCGGTAATGCTGCTGATTAAAACTACCACCAATACTAAAGTTAGTATCAATCCTTTTTTCATGATCTTCTCCTTTTGGTTCGGATACCTCCTCTTTTAAATCTATTGATATGAAGTTAATCACCTCCTTCTTTCATTAAAAGTATAAAAAATCATCAAATAAAAAGAGCACTGATTACCGTTCAGCTACAGTGCTCTGATTAACCTCATCCTCATCTTTCTAGAACACTTTCTGTCAATGAAATTTTATATCAGGATAAGTCAATTATAATCTTATTTATATAATTGTCAATACCTGAAAAAGGAACCTTTTATAGCGCAGTAAATCTTTGTCTCCTTCTCCTTTTTCTCTTATCCTTGGACCCCGGTGGCCTACCCAGACACTTGCCTTGGGCCTTGACTCGAGCCAAACCGGCTTTAGTCCTCTCACTTCTACGCTGGCTTTCCATTCTTGCTACCCATCCGGACAGGGCATATAGAAGCTCGGCTAGTTCTCCGGGTGCTTCAGTCTACGATTCTTGATATGAAAGTACCTTAACTCCGTAAGCAGACAACTTGTGCACCAGACTCAATATTGCTAGGGCGCCTTCACGGCTCAGGCGATCTAGTGCCCATACAAGCACTACCTGAAACCTTCTCTGCCTAGCATCTGCTATAAGGTTGGCCAGTTCGCTGGTGGCCGGATTTCCAAGCCGATTCTTCCTCCTCATATACTTTAATAATCTCGTAGCCGCGTTGATTTGCCCAGTCAGTTAGCACCACAGGTTATTCACCCTCGTCAGGTAGATAGCCCATATCTGCTTAGCGGCATCATACACTGTGGTAAATGTGGGGCAACCATGGTAGGTCAAGGATCTGGCCATCGTTACCAGTACTACGTATGTGGGAACGTCCGCAGAAAAGGCAGGGAGGTATGCCCAGCAGCGATGCTACCCAGGGATAAGGTGGAAGGGTTTGTTATCGATAGAATCAAGAGTTACATCCTTACTGAAGAGAATCTTGAGGAACTGGTCAGGCTGACTAATGAGGAGTTAGCCCAGAACAGCAGTGCGGAAAATGAGAGGTTAGAGCTCCTTCAGGCTCAAATTACCGAAGTGGATAACAGACTTGGCAAGCTCTACGATGCTCTGGAGACAGGGGAATTAAAGAGCGGAGAGCTTGCCCCAAGGATACAAACTCTTTTCGAGAAGAAGGAGCAGTTAGAAAGGGCCAAAGCTGATGTAGAGGAAGCCTTAAGTTTCAACAAGGTGGACGTAACTGACCCTCAAGTAATACGCCTCTATGCCGATGACTTGAGAAACTTGCTGGCAGAATCTTGCATCACTGAGCAGAGGAGCTTCATCAAGTCCTTTGTGGAGAGGATTGATATTGATGACTCAGAAGCTAAAGTGTATTATACTATTCCCATGCCCCCATCTAGCACGCCGCAGGAGACGGTGGGAGTTTCGCCTTTCGTACACCACGGTTGAAGGAGAGGGGGATTCAGGGGGTGAGGTAAATAAAACGTCTATAGCTTAAACAGCTCATCCAGAGGCGCATCAGGTGACACCGGCCCCACAATCGCCAGACGGAGTTTCTCACCAGTCAGGAGTTCCCGGGCAAGTTGCTGCAGTTCCTCGACCGTTATGCCATCAACTATGGAAACGACCTCGTCAACGGTGAGGACACGTTCCGTGAGCAGTTCCTGCCCACCAATCCAGCCGGCCACGCTGCGGCTGTCTTCCATGCGCAGCAGCAGCCGTCCTTTGGAGAATTCTTTGGCCTTGTTCAGTTCCGATTCCGGAATCGTCTCCTTGAGTTGAGCCAGTTCCTCAATAATAGCCTTTATGGCTGTATGCAGATTTTTAATATCAACGCCGGCGCCGATGATGAGCGAGCCGGTGTCAAGGAAATGGTCGACATAGCTGCTGATGCTGTAGGCCAGTCCCAGCTTGTCCCTGATATTGGTGAACAGGCGACTGCTCATGCCATCACCGAGGATAACGTTGAGCAGGTCAGCGGCGAACCTCCTGGGGTCAAGGAGAGACAGGCCCGGCAGCGCCAGGCAGAGATGCACCTGCTCAAGCTCCCTGTTTTCGATGCGCAGTCTGGGGAACGGGTTTTCTTTGCAGGTGAGATATCCGGCCCGAGATTGCCGTCCCGCCCATTTGCCCAGCGCTTGATTGACCATGCTTACTATTTCCTCATGCTGGATGTTACCGGCGGCAGCCATCACGATATTGCCCGGCCGATAGTGGTTAGCGAGGTATTCCAGCATAAGTTCACGACTGATATTGCTGACGGAATCACGGCTGCCGGCGATATCGCGCCCCAGCGGATGACCGGGCCAGAGCAGCTCGTCAATGAGCATTCCCACCCGCTGCGAGGGCGAGTCGTTGCTCATGTTTATCTCTTCGATGATGACCTGGCGCTCCTTCTCCATATCCTCAGGGTCAAAGCGTGAGTTGATGAGCATATCGACCAGCACATCAAAGGTGGTCTCGAGATAGGGTCGGGCTACCTTGCACCAGTAAACGGTGAGTTCCTTATCCGTGCCGCCGTTGAGAATACCGCCCACGCCTTCGATGGCCGTGGAGATGTCTCTGGCGGTGGGCCGCTTCTCGGTGCCGCGGAAACATAGATGCTCGATAAAGTGGGAAATGCCAGCTTCAGAATCAGCTTCATAACGGGAGCCGGTACCGATAAAGAAACTGATTGACACCGAGCGGGTCTGGGGCATGGTCGAGGTTAAAACGCGCAACCCGTTATCCAGTATGCTTTTCTGGTACAATAAATCACCTCTAATCGTTAATAATTGACATAATATTATTTCAACCGGGCCGTTGCATGTTCTGCCGGCACCGGTTGAGTATGGAAAGGACTTCAAAAGGCTCTTCAATCATAAAGAAGGTGGGCACGCCCTTCGGTTCCAGAAATGCCTTGGCTGCTTCCATGTGCTTTCTCTCGGCGCTGAAAGCAACATAAAGTGACTTCTCCGGGTATTTATTTGCCAGCTTAACCAGGAAGTCCAGAGGAGGTATGCCAACGTTCTCGGCCAGCATGAGAATCGGCACCACCGCATCGATATTTTTATCTCGCATCAGAGCTTCAATAGCCTCTCTATAGCTGAACTCGACGCTATGTTCGAATACCGACGGCCAGATATCCACCGGATTGCGCATACGGACGAAGTCCGGGCTTATCTCCTGAAGGCGCCTTCTGGTTTTTTCCTCGGCCTCGGGGACGTCAAGATTCCATCGCTGCTGGCAGAGGTCCGAGAACACCACCAGCATGGCGCCGGAAGGCGCCAGGAAGCCCACTCGATTTCCCTTTGGCAGTGGCATGCAGGCAAGCGCTTTGGCTGTCAGCACTAGGTGCGAGTATTCATAAAGCCTGGTAATGCCGGCCTGCCTGATGGTGCCATCCAGGATTCGCTCATCCGAGGCCATGGAGGCGGTATGGGTCACGGCCGCTTTGGCTCCCTCCCCGGTGCTGCCTCCCATGAGCAGAAAGACGGGCTTTCGGCGGGTAACCTCGCGCGCCACTTCAATGAAACGACTGGGCCGCTTTATGCTTTCCAGGTAAAGGAAAATAACTTCTGTCTCCGGGTCCTCGGCGTAATATTCAAGGACGTCGCTCTCATCGACGTCGATTTTATTGCCCAGCCCGGTTACCCTGGCCACCCCGAAGTTCTCGTCGATGATAATACAGTACATGGTGTGGGTGGCGAAGTTGCCCGTCTGGGCGATGTAGGAGATGTTGCCCCGCGGGACCTTGCCCAGCGGGAAAATGCTGGTGGTGAAGTGATAGGGCGTTGAGGTGTGGCCGGAGGTATTGGGGCCGACGGCATTGGCGCCGGCCTCAGCGATGGCGCGCGTCAGTTCCTCCTGGAGTGCCTCGCCGTTTTCGTTGACTTCGGAGAAGCCGCCGGCACAGAGAACGAATGATTTAATGCCCTTTGCGGTGCACTCCTTTACCGCCTGTACCGTGGCCTGGGCGGGGATGACGATAACGGCCAGGTCAACGCCGTCTGGCAGTTCGGCGATTGATGAACAGACGGGTAAGCCCATGATTTCGCCGCCCCTGGGATTGACCGGGTAGACCTTTCCTTTGTAGCCATTGGCCAGAATATTATGCATGACTGTATAGCCGGCCTTGCCGGGCGTGGCGGAGGCTCCAATCACGGCGATGCTGTCGGGTTTATAGAGCTTTGTTAAGTCCTTCTTCGGGGCTATTTTGCTCACTGGCTTTGCTGGCTCTTTACCCAATGTGACCAGCGCGTCCACGGCGACCGGCTTGCCGTCAGGTCTGATTTTAAGTGGATTAATATCGATGGACTGTATATTCCCGTACTGAAGGCTGATTTCACTGAGGGTAACCAGTATCTGTGCTAGCGCCTCAATGTCAGCGGCCGCTTCGCCGCGGAACGATTCGAGCAGCTTTTTATGCTGGATTTCCTGAACCATCTGCCGGGCATCGTGGATGGTCAGAGGGGACACGCGGAAGACGATATCTTGGAAAATTTCGGTCATGATACCGCCGAGCCCGAACATGACGCAGGGGCCGAAGTGGGCATCGCGGACCAGGCCGCAGACCAGCTCCCGCTCTCCTTTCACCATCTCCTGAACGAGCACCGCATCGCTGCCGGGTATCTGTAACAGACGCTCGCTTTCCCGCCTCACATCTTCCTGGTTTTTCAGGTTCAGGGAGATGCCGCCGACCTCTGTTTTGTGAAAGAGGTCTTTCCCGGACGCTTTCAGAACCACCGGGAACCCAATCTTTACTGCCTCTTTCACTGCGGAATCGGCATCGTGAGCGACGGCTTCACAGCAGACCGGAATGCCGAAGCTGGCACATAACCTTTTGGCGTCATACTCATTTAGAGCTTTCTGGCCTTTGCTCAGGGCTTCCCTGATAATATCCATATGTGGCGTCGTTGTACCTTTCGGATAAACGTTCGGCTCAAAAATTATGGCACAGCGGCCCGGGAATGGCAAGTTTGCCCGTTAAATTGACTTTGGGGCAGGGCGTTGCTAACATTTAGGTGGGAGGCAGTATGACCACAGGGCAAAATGAATCCGGACTGGTACTATTTCCGCCGACAGCCGAAGTCAACGAAAAAGGCCACCTTGTCATTGGTGGCTGCGATACTATGGCGCTGGCGGAAGAGTTCGGCACGCCCCTGTATGTTTTCGACGAGGTGACTTTACGTCGGAAGTGCGCTGAGTTCAGGGATGAGTTCGGCAGGCGCTATCGCGATACGGCGATTGTCTACGCGGGCAAGGCATTCGTCAACCGGGCGCTGGCGCTCCTATTCAAGGAAGAGGGGCTCGGGCTGGATGCTGTTTCCGGTGGGGAGCTGAGTGTCGCGTGTTCCGTTGATTTCCCGATGGAAAAGGTCTATTTCCACGGCAACAATAAGTCCGCCGAGGAACTGGGCATGGCCCTGGAATGCAAAGTCGGGCGCATTGTCATCGACAATTTTCAGGAACTTGATACGCTGGCGGAGATAGCCGGTCAGCGAGGTGCCACGCCCGATGTCCTGTTGCGGCTGACGCCGGGCGTTGACCCGCACACGCACAAACACATCTCCACCG